>CATNCV010000001.1 GCA_950096965.1 uncultured Clostridiaceae bacterium
GCATGGCTCACAGAGGCGATGAACGCTTCGAGGGTCTGTCCCGAGAATGTCCTCCCATCCTTTCCGGCTATGGTCACCGAAAGCATCACAGGCACTTCGCGCTCTGTATCCCTCATCACACTGACATATTACAATAACTGTAATCATAGGGTTATTTATCAAAATCATTGTGAAACTTAAACTCATAATTGCTCTTACTACTTTTCTAGAAAGTTCCATGGTTGTTAATAATGTTTGTTGCCCTTCTTTTCCTACATTTCTTAATGCTAAGTCTTGCATATATACTTTAAAAGGGTCTCTAATAAATAGTATAATAATATAGCCTAAACTCATAATACTAAATTTTAAAATTAAAGAATTTACTATAAAAGAACCAAGTATCATTAAAATAATAGATATTGATAATAATATAGGTAAAATTACACCAACTTTTTCTTTATTTTTATTATGAATTTTGTTAAAAGATATGTTTGATATAACTCTTACAATACGAGAAATACATAAAATAATCCCTATTATTAGAGCTGTTTTTTCTACACTAAAGTTTAATAATAATTCTTGTTGTATAAATAGCTTTCCATTAGATTGTCCAGAATTTACAATAGGGAAAAATAGCCCATATGAAATAAGCAATACTATTATTAATTTGCTATAATGTATTTTTACTTTGTTTTTATTTTCTTTTTTCACATTATTATAATTAGAAAAATCTATCATAGAAAATGATAATATAAAACAAATAAAACAAAAGAATATACACCCAAACATTGGCAAATACTTATTTAAATTAAACATTGGACTTGCAATAAAAGATATAATCATTGTTACAGTGGCATAAACAGTATTTGCTTTAGTTTTAATTTTTATATATTCATCACCTCTATTTTGCAATTCAAGGTTATTTTTTAATATTGCATTTTCCATGTTTTGAAAAGTAAATGCAATTTCACAAACAACTTTTCCTAAAGCGATAGTTATATAATTTTGTCCAAAAGTTAATAATAAACTAGATACTAAGAATAGTAATGAGCCTAATCGAACTGAATTAGTATTTCCTATTCTATTTATAATTTTTAAAAGGGGCATTTGTAATAATATGCAAGTTACTAAAGATACACTAGTCAAAGAAACTATTTGAGAACTATTAAAATTCTTTACAACTGATAAAAATAATGTATCTATTGCAATCCAAAAAAGTAAATCTGAAGATAAACCAGAATACCATGGAAATATTTTATTAAATTTTGTTAATGATATATTTTTTTCCATTTTTCCACCTATTTTTTCTTTTTTCTACATTATAATAACATAAAAAATATTATAATTAAAGTCAAATTGATAATTTTTTTACATAAATCATTACAAAAGCTAAAATTCAAAACAAAAAGAATTGATTTGCTACTGTAGGGAGCTTAAGTGTCATCATGATATTGGCTAAATAGGAAAAATCGGCATTATGCCGATTCTTAAATCAATTATTTTAATTTATTCAAATACAAATCCTTTGCAACTTCTGGGTTATGTGGTCCATTAAAATCTTTAATAGGTGCAAATTCATCTTCTTTATTTACTCGTAAAAGTATCATATCATCAAAAAATGAAAAAGCATCAAATATAAAAGTTTCAAACTTAAAAGTATTAGGAGTTTCAGGTATTTGTTTCATTCCTTCATCATTTACAAAAGTATTTTTTTTAAATGCCCTATGGTAAGGTAAACTCTTACCAGCAATAAGTTCAAGAGAATCAATACTAAATAAATGAGCAAGCATATTAATTTCTCTATATAAATCATACCCATTTTCGTTTTTAGCTATTTTCATGTCAGCACTTAAATGTGAGCTATTAATTATTGCTGGTTTGCCATTTCGTTTAGCAAAAATCCAGTCTAAACTATTTACATCTTCTTTAAATAAAGTTTTCGAAGAAATATGAGCATTATTTTTAGCAGTTAATCCTATTAAAATAGGATCAACGATATCTAAAATAACATTATCTACGCCACTAAAAAATACCCACTTAATATTTCTATTTTTCATATCTTCAAGCATTCCATGCTTTTTTAATGCACCAAAAACATCACCATTACCATTAGAAGCTTCTTTAATTTTATAAGTTTCTTCTAATATCAAATTTTCGGTTATATCTATTAAAGGTAATTGTGATTGAGCAAAGAATTTAATAGAATCTTTTGGATATCCAAAAAAGTTTTTATCTTCAAAAAACTTTTTTGTAGCTTCATCATTATAAATACTAGTCATAATGTACCAAGGAATAGTAACATTATACTTTGTATTTGCTTTTTTTAAATTATCACATAATATTTCAAATAAGGATTTCTTAGGAATTATATCAAGCTCAAAAGTACCTTTAGGACCTTTATAGCCAAGCCTTGTACCTTGACCACCAGCCATTGTAACAACTGCAAGAGCATTTTCTTTTATGTAAGTTTCACCTAAAGCCATGTATAAATTTTTCTCATCATGACTTAGATCAGTTTTATCAAAATAAGGCAAAGGTTTTATTAAATTACAAGGAAGTATTTCATCAGTTTTAGAAGCTTCATATAAATCAAAAATTTGCTTAAAATCAATACGCAAAATTTGATTTACTAAAAACTTTTTTTGCTCATCATCTAATTCATCATAAAAAGATAATAAATGTTCTTGATTATATTCTTTTAAAATCTCTTTTGCTTTCAGAAAATTATCCATAAAATAATTAACACCCTTTATTAATTAGTAACACAAGAAATTAATCAATGCCTTGTATTTTTTTATATAAAAAGTATTCCATTTAAAATTAAAACTGTAGAGCCAAATCAATAAGAAATACTAAAAAGCATTTACTGATTTATTTTATGCCATTAATTGTAATATAAGAAAAATTGGCTTTGGGAATACATTTTATGTTGTAGGGGTTGCTTGCTGAAGGGCAACCCATGTGGCGAAGCCACTTTTGTTTTTTATATATAATATACATAAAAGTATATTTTAGTGAATAGCTGTTTTTAAGCTTTTAATAATCATTTCATTATTAGGCATATTAGAATCTTCCAAAGCCTTAATTTCATCATCAATTAAATAAGGAACTCTAACCAAAGTAATATTAAAAGTCTCCAATTTTTTAGAATTCAAATTTCCCTCTAAATATGCATATGAAGCCATAGTAGAAAATTTATTAGTTTCATCATCTTCTTTATCATTCATCATTTCAACTGGAACTCCAACACTCCCAACATTAAAAATAGTTTTATTTTTAAAACGAAATAGATTAGGAGTATGTATATGACCATAGCCCACAACATCAGGAATAGGGTCATTTTTACTTTTCCCTAAAAATTTGGTATTCTTAAATAAATCTTCAGGGTTATTAATAACAAGATTATGATACCTAGTATCACTATTGTCATACATAGGGTTAAAAACATGTTCTAAACTAAAAGGAGAAGCATGAAATAACCTAATTAAATGCCCACTCATATAAAATTCATATGAAACAGGAAGGTTATAAATAAAGTTAGCTCTTTCTTCACCAAGAATATCTCTACTCCAGAACCTACCAGGTTGAACATTAGGTTTGCAAATAAATTCATCACAATTACCTTTTAAAATAACTTCACATCTGTTTCGTAGTATATCAACTACTTTATCTGGATTTGCACACTTAATAACACTATCGCCTAAACAATAGATTTTACTAATACCTTTTGAATCAATATCTTTAAGAACAGCATTTAAGGCTGTTAAATTACCATGTACATCAGAAATAATTGCAATTTTATCCATTTTATAATCTCCTTTACAACTTAATAAAATTATACAATAAAAAAAATAGTTTTACAATACAATTGACTCAAATTTTAAATGGAAGTTGTAAGTTGGAGGTTGAAATTGTATAAGGATAGTTTAAGGGAATTATCTATAAGGAGTTATACTACTATGGTAAAACTAAAAAGAATTTCTTGAAAAAAATAATGCATTATGTTATTATGAAATTATAAGGAATATATGAGAAATATATTTATCAAATTTATAAAAAGTTGCAAAGAAAAATAAATATAGGAGCAATTATTATGAACTATGAATATCTAAATAACATGATTAAATATATAGAAGAAAATTTAACACAAGACATAGAATATAAGAAATTATCACAAATAGTAGGTGTTTCAGAATATTCATTGCAAAGAATATTTATATTCTTAACAAATATATCATTATCAGAATATATTAGAAAAAGAAGACTAAGTAGAGCATTTGAAGAATTAAAAACGACAGATGTAAAAATTATAGATATAGCAATTAAGTATAAATATGATTCACAAATTTCATTTGCTAGAGCATTTAAGTCAATGTTTGGTATGACTCCAAGCGAATGCAAAACAACAAATATAGAATACAAGCAATTTCCGATAATTACTTTTAACAATAATAATAATACATGCGAAGAATTTAAATATGAAATAAAAGATATTGATAAAATAGAACTATATTGTGTAGAAACTTCAGCGAAAACTCATGATGATTTATTATATAATATAAGAAAGTTATATTCAGATATAGAAGATAATGGACTATATAAAAAATTTAACGAAAATGGAATGTATGGAATATCTATTTGCAAAGAAAATGAATATTTATACTATATTGGAAGTGAAAAAGAGTATAAAAATACAATACAATTAACAATTCCATCAGGGAAATATGCAATATTTAGTGTTGGCTCAAGAGAGCAAAAAGATATAGTAAAAAAAGAAAAGAAGATATATGCACAATGGTTACAATCCACAAATTATAATATAGATCACGAATTTAATCTTGAATTGTATACGAAAGACAATTGCTATTTATATATAAAAATAAAAGATAAACAAAACTGATTCACAATTTGTTTATCTTTTATTTCATTTATTGATATAATTAATGAAATAAAGTATTTAGGAAAAGTAATATAAAAAATAGTTATAGACTTAAAGCAGTATGAAGTATATTTATTAAATTTATAGAAAGTTGTAAAAGAAAGTAGGAGTATAAAATGGAATTAAAAGAAGCAATAGAAAATAGAAGAAGTATTAGAAAATATAAAGATATAGAAGTACCAAAAGAACTAATAGAAGATTTAATAGAATGTGCAAGGCTAGCGCCATCAGCTAAAAATAGACAACCTTGGGAATTCTTAATAGTAAAAAGTAACACAAAAAATGAAATTGCAGATATAATGCTAGAAAAAGAGAAAGGGCGAAATATTAGTTTAGAAAATAAACTACTTAATGCAAACAGTAGTGTAAAAGCAACAGCAAAAATAATAAAAGAAGCACCCATACTTATATTAGTCTTCAAACCATACAATGATAATTGGAATACAGGAGATACACTTTCAGTAGGTGGAGCAATAGAACATATATGCTTAAGAGCAACTGACTTAGGGTTAGGCTCACTTTGGATAAGAGATACGGTATATAGTCAAAAAGAAATAGCAAAATTAGTAGGATATGAAAATATAGAGCTAATTTCAGCAATTTCGGTAGGGTATGCAGATGAAACACCTAAACAAAGACCGAGAAAAAAATTAGAAGAAATATTAAAATGGTATTAGTAAATAGGAGAAAAATAAAAATGAATAAAGAAATATTAGAATTTTATAAAAAAACAAGCCCATACACAGACTTAGGTTATTATAAAGAATTTGCAAAAAGCTTACCAAATGATATTGAAGAATTATGCTTACTACAAAGAATGCAAATAATTCATCCAGTAGCATTTAG
The DNA here is from genome assembly GCA_950096965.1 of uncultured Clostridiaceae bacterium. Classification (GTDB taxonomy): domain Bacteria; phylum Bacillota; class Clostridia; order TANB77; family CAG-508; genus UMGS1663. Next base: position 5,765 of record CATNCV010000001.1, read on the forward strand.
GGACAAAGAAATTAGAAATAAACAAAAATGCTTTTGGGGAGATATGACAAAAGTAGAAGTTACTAGATTAGAATATGAAGACGATATTTTCCCAACAGCTCAAAGTGTAATTGCAGAACTATTAAGGAAAAATCCAAATTATAATATAAATAGAGAGGCAAAAGATAAAGTACATGTTACTTGTAGAAGCCAAGCAATAACATTAGCAAGTATATTAAAAGCAAAAGGAATACCAGCAAGAGCAAGAAGCGGGTTTGCTGAATATATAAAATATGATGGAATATATTATGACCATTGGATTACAGAATATTATGATGAAAAAGAAGGAAGATGGAAATTAGTAGATCCAGATATGCACTGCCCAGCCCATGAAATGGCATTTGACTTAAATGATATTCCATATGATAAATTTTTATTTGGAGCTAAGGCATATTTAGGAGTTAGAAAAAAGCAATATGAAGAAACTACAATTTTATATTCTTCAGACCCACCAACACTAGGTTTAAAAGCAGCAATTAGAGGACTATTTTTCGATTTTCATTCACTAATGAATGATGAAATTATATTTTTACATATGCCAAAATATATACAAGATAAAAACTTTGAATTAAGTGAAGAGGAATATAAAGAACTAGATGATTTAGCAGAGCTTATGTTAGAGCCAAATAAAAATTTTGAAAAACTGCAAAAAATATGGGAACAAAATCCAAAGTTTAGAATTATGTCAGGAGCATTAAATTAAGAGACCACTTTTTTTAGGATTTTATAAGTAAAAAACAAGAATAAAATTTTCTAATAAAATATAAGAGCTATCGCAGATGACTTTCCTTAGAATATAAAAATGCTTGTACAACTTTAAGTAAAATAAAAGCTAAAGTATAAAAATAAATACTTTAGCTTTTATTATTAAAAAAATGTAATAAAAAACCTAATAAAATATAAAAATAATAGTAGGAGGTATAAAAAATGTTAAAAATGATAGATTTACCATATCCATTAAATGCACTAGAGACATATTATACAAAAGAAATGTTAGACTTGCACTATAATGTTTTATATAAAGGTTATATAGATAACACAAATAAAACAGAAGAGCAGTTAGCAAAAGCAAGAGAAACAAATGACTTTTCAAATATAAAATGTTTAGAAAAGAATTTAAGTTTCTTTGGTTCAGGAGCAATATTGCACGAGCTATTTTTTGAAAATATGGGGCCAGCAATACCAACTTCTCCAAGTATAGAGTTAATGGAGCAAATAATAAAAGACTTTGAAAGTTTCGAAAAATTTAAGGAACAATTTACAGCAGCATCTACTCAAGTAGAAGCCTCAGGTTGGTGCTTATTAGTATGGGTTCAAAAATGGAATAAACTAGAAATACTTCAATGCGAAAAACACCAAAACCTAACACTATGGGGTTGCAAACCACTACTAGTATTAGATATGTGGGAACACTCATACTACTTGCAATACAAAACAAAAAGACCAGAATATATAAATGCATTTTGGAATATTTTAAATTGGAATGTAGTAAATAAGAGATTTTTAGAAAAATAGAAAATATATACCCCGAAAGTACTTAGTACTTTTGGGGTAAAAAAATAATAAAATTCAGACAAATGGTAATAATTATAAAAAAGAGTTTTATATAAGGAGAGCATAAATGCAAGAAAAAGAAGAGAAAAATGACATTATAAAAATGTATGAAAAGGAAAGCTTAAAAAATATAGATGATTTTATAAAAGAAAATAATATAGATACAAAAAATGGTCTAAATGAAAAACAAATAGAAGAAAATATAAATAAATATGGTTTAAATGAAATAAGGCAGAATAAACCAAAACAATGGTATAACTATTTCTTTGAAAGTTTACTAAGCCCATTTAACCTAATACTATTAGGAATAGCAGTGGTTTTAATATATACAGACGTAATTTTGCCAGAAACAAAAAACTATTCAAACATAATAGTAATACTTATATTAACAGCAGTAAGTACTTTATTAGAGTTTTTTGAAGTATTTAAATCAAATAAAGCAGCAGAAAAACTAAAAAGCCTAATAGAAACAAAGGCATTAGTATTAAGAAATGGAAGAGAAGAAAAAATTGCCTTAAATCAAATAACAGTAGGAGATATTATAATACTTTCAGCAGGAGATATAATACCAGCAGATTTAAAAATAATAGAAGCAAAAGACTTATATGTATCGCAATCAACATTAACAGGAGAAAGTGAAGCATCAAAAAAGGTAGTTAACTTAGAAAATAACAAAATAGAAACAATAACAGACCTAAACAATGTATGCTTTATGGGCACAAATGTAACAAGTGGCTATGCAAAAGCAGTAGTAATAAAAACAGGAGATAACACCTACTTTGGAAAAATAGCACATACAGTAACAAATGGAAAACCACAAACAGCCTTCCAAAAAGGAATAAAAAGTGTAAGTAAACTATTAATAAAATTTATGCTAGTAATGATACCAATAATATTTATACTAAATGTTAATACACATGGAACACTAGTAGCATTTACCTTTGCAGTAGCAATAGCAATAGGAATAACCCCACTTTTACTGCCAGTAATACTATCATCAAGTCTTGCAAAAGGTGCAGTAAAAATGTCAAAGAAAAAAACAATAATAAAAAAATTAGATTCAATACAAAGTTTTGGAGCAATGAACATTCTATGTACAGATAAAACAGGAACACTAACAGAGGATAAAATAGTACTAGAAAAATATTTAGATATAAAAGGCGAGGAAGATATGGATGTACTAAAACATGTATATCTAAATTCATATTTCCAAACAGGTCTAAAAGGAAACATAGATGAAGCAATAATAGCAAGAGGAGAAAAAGAAGGAATAAAAGAAATTGCAAAAGAGTATAAAAAAATAGATGAAATTCCATTTGACTTTTCAAGAAGAAGACTTTCAATAGTAGTTACAGATGGCCGAAAGGAAAAACTAATAACAAAGGGTGCTATTGAAGAAATATTAAATATATGTACAAAAGTAGAATATAAAGGAGAAATAACAAACCTTACAGAAGAAATAAAAACAAATATAAAAAATATAGCAAAAAACTTAAACGAACAAGGTCTAAGAGTACTTGGAATATGTGAAAAAACAGATATAAAGGAAATAAAACATTTTGAAGTAAAACACGAAGAAGATATGATACTAATGGGATTCATAGGTTTCCTAGACCCACCAAAAGAAAGCGCCAAAGAAGCAATAAATATGTTAAACAATAATGGAATAAGGGTAATAGTACTAACAGGAGATAACGAATATGTAACAAAAGCAGTATGTGAAAAAGTAGATATAAACACAAAAAGAATAGTATTGGGAAGTAAAATAGATAAATTATCAGACAAAGCCTTACAGCGAATATTAAAAGACACAAACATATTTGCGAAACTATCACCAATACAAAAAGCAAGAATAGTAAGAGTATTAGGAGAAATGGGAAATATAGTAGGCTATATGGGAGATGGAATAAACGATAGCCCACCATTAGTTAATTCAGAAGTAGGAATATCAGTAGATACAGCAGTAGATATAGCAAAAGAAACAGCAGATATAATACTACTAGAAAAAGACCTAAAAGTATTAAATGATGGAGTAATAGAAGGAAGAAAAACCTTTGGAAACCTAATGAAATATATAAAATTAGCAGCAAGTTTCAACTTTGGAGAAGTAAGTTCAATACTAATAGCAAGTGTACTTTTGCCATTCTTTCCGATAACGCCAATACAGCTATTAGTACAAAGCCTAATATACGATGTAGGGCAATTATCGCTTCCAATGGACAATGTAGATGACGATTATGTAAGAAAGCCAAGGAGATGGAGTATAAAAAGTATAAAGAAATTTATGATAGTAATGGGACCGACAAGTGCAATATTTGACCTAATAATATTTGCAACATTATGGTTCATATTTGGAATAAGAGAAGCAGCAGTATTTCAAACAATATGGTTTTCATATGGTATAATATCAAATTTGATAGGGCTTCATATAATAAGAACAGCGAAGAAGCCTTTTATAGAAAGTAACGCTTCAAAAATTGTATATATATTTACAGCAGTAATATGTGTTGTAGCAATATTAGTACCATTTACATTTATAGGTAAATTCTTAGGTTTAGTGCCACTTAATTTAAAATATATATTATTTATATTTGCGGTGCCAATAGTGTATTGCTTATTAGCTTTAGAGGTTAAGAAGTTGTATATTAGGAAGTATGATGATTGGATTTAAGTTCCCATTCCCATTGGGGACGTTTCCTAATGGGAAATCTGTCACTTTTGAGAACTTAAGCTTAAAATTAAAATTCACAGCAAAAAAAGAAATTGTAGGATTTTATATCTAAAATAGATACCTAAAAAATCTGTGCCGATTATAACCTTTTTTATTTTTTAATTGAAAAATATTGACAAAATAAATAATAAAAAATATAATGGCTATAATATGTTATCAAGAGTGGACGAGAGAATCGGCTCAATGACTCCACAGCAACCTATAAAATAAGGTGCTAATACCGACAAAGCATAACGCTTTGGCTGATAATTTTCATAAAACGAAAATGTTAACCTTTGGCGTTGTAAACCAAAGGTTTTTGCTATAAAAAAGTCATTTTATAAGGGCATCATTTGTGAGAATAACAATAATGCAAGACTCAACTCGCCCTTTTCTTATTAATAAATATTCTTGAATAACATACAAATAATAGGAACAAAGAGGAATAAAAAAGAGGATATGCATCAAACTAACAATAAAACAAAATAGTATAACTGATTTAAAATAAGCACACAAAATCTAACCGCTGACTTCCCAAAAAAGAAAGAAGGAATAAAATATGAAAAAATTTTTCACATCAGAAAGTGTAACAGAAGGTCACCCAGATAAACTATGTGACCTAATTTCAGATAGCATTTTAGATAGCTATTTAGAAAAAGATGAAAATTCAAGAGTTGCAGTAGAGACATTTGCATCAAAAGACCTAATAGTAGTAGCAGGGCAAATAACATCAAAAGGAGAAGCCCAAATAGAAGAGCTAGTAAGAAAGATGATTAAAGAAATAGGTTATGATAATAGTAATTTAGACATAGATTATAGAACATGCAAAATAATAACAAATATAACAAAGCAAAGCCCAGACATAGGAATGGGAGTAGACATAGGTGGAGCAGGAGATCAAGGCATAATGTTTGGTTATGCTTGTGATGAAACTAAAAATTATATGCCATATGGGGTAGATATGGCACATAAATTATCAAAAGAACTAACAAATGCACGAAAAGAAGGAAAAATAAAAGGACTAAGGCCAGATGGAAAAGTACAAGTTACAGTAGAATATGAAAATACACAAGTAAAGAGAATAGACACAATACTAATATCCACACAACATGAAGAAAATGTGGATATTGAAAACTTAAAGCAAGAAATAATAAAAAAAATAATAAACAAAATAATACCAATAAGTATGATAGATGATAACACAAAAATATATATAAATCCAACAGGGAGATTTGTAATAGGAGGTCCATTAGGAGATACGGGTCTAACAGGAAGAAAAATAATAGTAGATACTTATGGTGGCTACGCAAGACATGGTGGAGGAGCATTTTCAGGAAAAGATGCAAGTAAAGTAGATAGGTCAGCAGCATATATGTTAAGACACATAGCAAAAAACGTAGTAGCAAATGGATATGCAAAAAAATGCGAAATACAAATATCATATGCAATTGGAATTAACAAACCAACATCAATATTAGTAGAAACATTTGGAACAAATACAATACCAGAAGAAGAAATAGTAGAAAAAATAAAAAATAAGTTTGACTTGAGCCCTAAACGGAATAATAAAATACTTAGGGCTAAATAAGCCAATTTATACAAAAACAACAAATTATGGACACTTTGGAAAAGAAGAATTAGAGTGGGAGAGAATTATAGAACTATAAAGTACAAAATTCAAAATTTATAAAGTATAAAAAGAACCTTCACTATTTTGAAGTGAAGGTTCTTTAGGCTTTTTAAAATTAACTTAAAATTTTAAAGTTTGTGCTAAGTAAGTCGACTGCACACATCATTGAATGTTCATCCATAGGTGAAGAGGTATTCTCTTCATAAACAACATATGAATAAACTGTGTTTTTACAAAAAACGAGATCTGCTGGCTTCCCATTATAATGAATAAGCTTAGAAGGAAGACCTACTATGATGGCAACGTAGTTATCCTTGTCATTTTCACGAATTAGAATAAAACAACGTGCACTTTTCGGCAAGCCATTAAGAGAAGGATAATTCTTCTTATTATAAGGATAAGTCTTGTCATTAGTTTCCATTATAGCATGTAGTTCATACTTATCCTCTTTGTATCCAGTTTCAAAAGTACAAAGTGCAATACTACCCATAAAAGCTCCTTTCTGCTTAATATAAGCATAAAGACTAAAAAATTAATAAACTACAGATATATTTTACATAATATTTTGAAAAATGTCAAGACAATTTCTGAATTTGTGTAAGACGTATTGCATAATTTTACATAATTTGATATAATTTTACTGTAATTAGTTTCATATAAAAGTTTAAATTAAAATTTTTAGGAGGGTAAAATATGCATATTTTTCTTATCAGACATGGAGAGTCAATGGCGAATAATGGAAGTAACTATGTTAAAAGAATACCAGATCATTTAGTACAACTAAGTGATGTAGGAAAAAAGCAGGCATATGATGCAGGAGTATGGCTAAAAAAATACTGCAAGCAACAGGCAGTAAGCTTAGAAAATGCAAGAATATGGCGTAGCCCTTATTTGAGAACAAGGCAGACATCAGAGGAGTTTAATAAATCTCTTAATATATCAGATATAAGAGAAGATATAACTCTTGTAGAGCAACAATTTGGATTATTTGATTCAGTACCAGAAGAAGAATGGGGAAAATTATTTCCAAAGGAATATGAAGAATATGAGCGCCAAAGAAATAACTATGGCAAATTCTATGCAAGACTTCCATTAGGAGAAAGTCCATTTGATGTAGCAGTTCGTGTACATCAATTTATGGGAACGATTCATCGTGACTATGAAAAACATGGCATAGATACTTTATTCATATTTACACATGGAACAACTTTAAGAACCTTTCTTTTAAGATGGTTTCACTACTCACCAGAATGGTACCATGAAGAGAAAAATCCAAAAAATTGTTGGATAAGGGAAATTAAAGATGGGAAAGATTGTGGATATATTAATTTACATTAATCAAAGGAACCTTCGTATAATAGCGAAGGTTCTTTTTGACTATTTTTATATACATTTTTTTATAATAATGCTATAATAGAAGTGATAACTAGTAAGTTATCGAGTAGTTAGAATTTTTATTCAAGAATAAATTTATTAAAAGGAGATATTTAAAGTTGTTTAATTTATTTAAAAATAGAGAAAAGAGCAATAACAGTAGGAAATATATTCATAATGAAATGTGTATAACGTGTAGTCATATATTGGAAGATGATAAACCAATTTTATATATTAAAAGAGAGGCGAAAGATGGAAAATATCAATTTTTATGTGAAAATCATAATCATGCTGATTCAGAAATAAGACTTATTGAAATTGAAGAGATCATAAAAAAGGATAAAGAAATTGAAAAAATATTGCCTTTAGAACTAGGATTAGAATTAAAAAGACAATATATTAGTGGCAAAGGATTAGAACTTAAAAAATTTATACAAGATGGTATTAATAATATAATTCAAGAAGATATAAAAGATAACAAAGTTTTAATGACACAGTTATATAATAACGGTGAAATAGTATATTATAATGGTAGAAATGGAACTTGGTTTGATTGGGATATAAATGGTAAGACAAGTTGGTTTACAGTTTGTTTTGATGATAAAAACAGAATGGGATATATAAGTATTGCAATTTTTAAAGATGGAACTGTTAGTGGATATAAATGGGGAAATTATGGCAAGGATGAAGCAGAAAGTATTTCTTTAGGGAAGTTAAGTATAAAAGATACAGAATATCTTGTAAGATTATTATTACAACAAACGGATGACAAAGGAATTTTTGATATAAATATAGATGATATAAATTGGGAAACTCCTATATTTTTAGAACCCTTGGAAGGTGCAGAAGAAACATAATAGATATTATAAAGACATAAGAATTGATTATAAAAGTAATCAATAAATTACAATTTCGGGGAGTCATATAATATGGAAACAAAAGTTATAAATTATCAAACAAAATTTAACATATATGGGGATTATTCAAAATATACAAGTAAGCCATTGAAAGACTTTATATATGAGAGCAACAAAGGAAAAGATATACTTTTTGTAGAAGATGAAGAGTTAAGATGTTAAACAAAAAAATAGACACACTTATAATTTGAAAGGAGATAAAGTTATGGCAAGAATATTAAAAAATAAAGAATTAGCAAATACAAGATTAGCAACTAATTATGGTGGCTGGATGTATTGTGATAAATGTAATGAAAATATAGGTTATCTATGTTATTCAACTTATGATAGATTAGAATTAAAATATAAATGTAACTGTGGAAGTCAAGGAAGTGCAATATTAGACTTTGAAGATAGTAATCCAGGTCAAGAGTGTAATGATGAATTGCTCATCATAAAAAATAGGTTTTGCTGTTCTAAAGATAATGAGCCTTTAATTACAATACTAGATAAAAAAGTGGCTAGTTATCAAATGAAAATCACTTGTAAATCTTGTAATAAAACATATAAAAAAGAGGTGAAATAAATGGATTTATTGTTAACACTATTGATTGGAATAGTTGCAGGAGTAATAGATATACTACCAATGATTAAAATGAAAGTTGATAAATACTCAATACTATCAGCATTTGTATATTATTTAATAGTTCCTTTTGTTATCTTTGGAATTAATTGGTTTGGAAATCTATGGTGGTTAAGAGGTGGAGTTGTTTCTATACTTATGGCTATTCCAGTAATTATTCTAGTAGCAAAAGAAGATAAAAAAAGCCCAATAGCAATGACAATTATGTCTATCGTTTTAGGAAGTATCATTGGAGTTGTAGGACATTTCTTAAATCTAATGTAATTTATAAACTATAATAAGAAAGGACAAGTAATTAGCTTGAAAATTACTTGTCCTTTATGATATAATACATACAAATTTGTACAAACAAAAAACCTAATTAAATAATTTTAAAGGAGGTACAACTATGAAAGTAATTGGAGTAACAGGAAAATCTGGAAGTGGAAAAACAACATTTGCTAAAAAGTTAGCAAAAAGGTTAAATGGTGTGTATGTAGACATAGATAGAATAAGCAAAAAGCCTTTAAATAAGCCCAATATTATACATATATTGTGTGAAAAATTTGGAAATGAAATATTAGATGAAAAAGGTAATATCGACACAAAAAAATTAGGAAGCATAGTTTTTTCAAAGGAAGAATGGCTAAATGAATTAATGAGAATAACCCAAAGTGATGCAGAACAAGAAATAGATGATATACTATCTAGAATAGATAATAATATAGTTATTTTAGAATGGATAAAGTTACCAATTAGCAAATATTGGCATGAATGTGATATAAAAATATTAGTAAAGGCAGATCATATAAAAAGGAAAAATAAAGTATTAGAAAGAGATAACATCTCAGAAGAATATTTTGAGAAAAGAGATTTATCAGCTATTTCCTATAAAGAAAGCGAATTTAACTATATTTTTGAAAATAACTACAACAAAAAGGAAATGGAAGAAAATATTGATATTATAAGCCTAAAAATTATGGAGGACTAAAACTATGAAATTAAAAGTATTAGGAACACAATCACCATATAATACAAAAAGGCACAACTGCCCTGGTTTTTTAATACAAGAAGGTGAAAACTTGCTAATGATAGACTGTGGTAGTGGAACTCATAAAATGTTAAAATATCCTAAAGACTTGCAAAATTTATAAATAATTATAAGTCATTTACATAGAGACCACTATAATGACATTTATAATTTGCAATACGCATCATTTGTATTTCATAATCAAAAGAGACTTGATAACCCAATAAATATATATCTTCCACAATCACCAAATGCTATAAATGAAGACATAAGAGGCGAAAACAATTCTTTTGCGAATTATCATGAAATTTCAGAAAATACAAAGATAAACATAGGAAGCATACAAATAACGTTTTGTAAAACAGACCACCCAGTAGAAACATATGCTATAAAGGTTAGTTGCAAAGGAAAAAATATAGTATATACTTCAGACACATCATTTTCAGCAAGAGATAAAATAGTAGAATTTGCAAAAGGAGCAGATTTATTAATATGTGAATCAAGTCTACTAGAAAAATATGTTTTTCCAGAAATTAATTCACACTTAACAGCAAAGCAAGCAGGAATAATTGCAAAAGAAGCACAAGTAAAAAAGCTAATGCTAACTCATTTCTGGCCAGAAGAATTGCCAAGAAAATATGTAAAAGAAGCAAAAAAAGAATTCTCAAAAGTGATTTTGGCAAAAGAAGGAAAATACAATATAACCTGAATTTATACTAAAATAGTTCATAATGATAAAAATAAGATATTAAGTAGTATTGTTAGTAAAATTAAATAAGATAAAACAAAAAATCCATTAGAATAAATGGATTTTTTGCTTTTATAATGTTTTGCTTAGGACAGTTTTACTATTATAGAATACTTTTATACCTTACTTTTCATTACTGCATTTAAAACATCTTTTGGAAGATATTTGGAAACATCCATACCATATTTAAGTAATTCCATAACTCCACTAGAACTAACAGTTCCATATTCACAAGCCCTAATATAAATAGTATCTAAACCAGAGTATTCTTTATTTTTAGCAGCTAGGCTTTCTTCATAAGGGTAATCAGTACCATTATTTCTGACGCCTCTTAAAAGTAATGTTGCATTATTATCAAGAGCAGCCTTAAAAGTTAGTCCCTCATAGGTGATAACAGTTACATTAGAAATATTTTCATGAGCTAAAACCTTTTCAATAGCTTCTTTCATTAAGTCTTTATCAAACCTACGCTTTTTATCAGAATTGGTACCAATTCCAATAATAACCTTATCACAAATCCTAAGAGCCTGCTTAAGTACATGCAAATGTCCAATTGTAAAAGGGTCAAAGCTACCTGAATAAAAACCAACTTCCATATAAATACCTCCTTTTATAAAATATATACCCATTAAGAATTTCACTATGGGTAATCAAATTTTAAATATCTTCATAAGTATAGCACAATATACATAAAAGAACAATAGAAAGTCTTAACCTTTCACAACCATAGTTACTGGTTAATGGTTTTATAGAAGGTAAATAACCACCATCGTCTATAACTTTTCTAAGAATATAGAAAATTAAGTAAACTTACACATTTCTACAAAAATTGCAAATAAAATATGGTATATTAGCAATAAAGGAGGGATAATTATGGATTTAAATATATTTAAAAATATAAAAGAAGATATAAAAAATAATATTGATGTAAAAGGTTTTATAGAAGAATTAACAAATTTTCTAAAAAACATAGACGAATCAAAAACAAAAGAAAATTTAGCACCAATAAGTGTAAATGAAGAATTAGAAGATTATAGAAAAGAAGGGCACTTGTATTTAGTAACAGAAGATAGAAACAACGAAATATATTTAAATGATTTTACAGAAAAGTCAAAAGTAGAATTTAAAGAAACAAATTTGCCAGAGGAAATATTGAAAGATGCTAAAGAAGGTACAATGCTTCAATACAAAAACGGAAAATACGAAGTATATTCACAAAATGGATATGATATGCTATTTGAAAATAATTAAAAATATGCTTTTATATATTTTTTTATTATGCTATACTACCTATAGAGAAATAGGAAAGGGAAAAAGCAAAATGAAAAATAATAAAAAAATAAATAATCTAACAAATAAATTAATTCTAGCTATTTTAGTTATTATAATAGGAATAATAAGCTACTCTTTTGAAGGTAGAAATTATAATAACAATATTCAAAATATAAATACTATATCATTTGATATACAAACAATTCCAGAATACACGAAAAATCCATATGTAACAATAAACAACAATATACCTTCATTTACTCAGGAAGATTACAATTTAGGAGTATTTGAAAATTATAGCAAGCTCGACAATTTAGGAAGGTGCTCTGTAGCATATGCAAATATATGCAAAGAAATAATGCCATCAAAAGATGAAAAAAGAGAAGCAATAGGAATGATAAAACCATCAGGCTGGCAAACGGTAAAATATGAAGGAATAGTAGAAGGAAACTACTTATATAATCGCTGCCACCTAATAGGTTACCAACTAGCAGGGGAAAACGCAAACGAGAAAAATTTAATAACAGGAACAAGGTATATGAATGTAGAAGGAATGTTACCATTTGAAAATAAAGTAGCAGACTATATCGAAAAAAATCCAAACAATCATGTATTATATAAAATTACACCAGTTTTTCAGGGAAATAATTTACTTGCAAGTGGAGTGCAAATAGAAAGCTATTCTATTGAAGATAATGGAAAAGGAATATGTTTTAATGTATATATATACAATGTACAGCCAGGTATAAAGATAGACTATGCTACTGGAAAAAGTGAATTAGAATAATATTTTACATTTGAGGGTTTGACAACTTCGACAGTTGCAATTAGCAATTAAACATATTTTAAGATGTAGAGGCGACGCTGTTTGTCGTCCACACTTCGAAAAAATTAACCCCAAAAAAAAGTAATTTTCATAAAAAGCAGAATATCATTAAAATCAAATAATTCTATTGCTTTATGTTAAATCTTATGACATAATTTAGCGCAGTAACTTAGTAGAAGGAAAATAACTTTATAAGGAGGAGCAATATGAGCGAATACACAATGAACCAGTACGATTTACAAAGATATTTTAAAAGTTTATGCAATAGCTTTTATATTGCATATGAGCAGGTAAAACGGTTAAAGGAAGAGAAGAAGGCTTTAAATAACGATTACAATGAAGAAGATTTGAAAATGGTAAATAGTCTTCTAGAAATCTCAGTAGTTGATAGTACACAAAATAAGTATGTTATTTATAAGTATTCACATGAAGAATTGGAAAAAGAAAAAGAACGGCTAGAAGCGGAAAGACAAGAGTTTGAGAGAAAAACTGAAGAATTAGAAAAAATACGTAATTATTGGTTTGATAGTATGTTGAGAGTCTTTGCAGATATTGAAAGAGTCCTATTTACAATAAAAGACAATAATTTTTCAATTATTCTAACGACAAAAGCAGAAATATATGCACTAATGCATTTCTATGGACATTGTAATCATCTAGTATATAAATATCCAATTGTTAATGTAAAAGAATATAGCAAAAAGGTATACAAAACTAAAAACGAAGTCTATTTAGATTTTTTACATGCATATGAGTCTGGCCTTGAAAATGGATGGGCGGATGATATGTCAAGGCTATATAATAAATATTTCTAAAAATCATAATACAAATCCACCAACTGATGTTTAAATAAAAATCAGTTGGTGGTCTCTTTGTACTTTAGGAAAGTGCTATATTTTAAGTTAAAATTGTAGAAGCAAACAGTGCTCGTATGAGAGGCTAAGCCTAATTTTTAAAGCAATCCTAAAATTTCAAATCACTCTTAACCAACCCTCTAAACAAAACAATACTAGCAAAATAACAAATGCAAAAAATTAAAATTTGAACAACTAATTCTAAAATACTACTAGGACTATAATTTCTAAAAATCAAATTAAGTACAAAAATAGCAAAACATGGTTTTATCAGCCAATTTGCAAAATCTATTTTAAGATTAGTTTCTTTAATTAGTAAAAACAAACTAACCAAGCCATTTAAAATTTCACTAATAAAAAGCACAACAATATAACCCTTTATTCCTTGAATAGGCAATAAAAAATAAATAAAAGTTATACTCGTAAATAAGTCCAAAATATTAATTCCCATAACAGCAACTTGCTTATCTAGCCCCTTTAAAATACCATCAACCACATTATCAATATACATTAAAACAATAAGAGGAGAAAGCACTTTTATAAAAATAGAAACATTTGCCTCACTATAAATACTATTAGAAAGCTCCTCAGAAAAGCACCAAAAAACTCCCATAATTAAAAAAGAAAAAATAAAACAAAATTTAAGTATTTTATTAATGGCAAAATTAATTTTATCATAACTTTTTTTAGCATTTAAGTACGAAAACTCAGGAATAAGTAACATGCTAAAAGAAGAAATAAAAGCACAAGGAAACATTATAAGTGGCATAGCCATACCATTAATCATACCATACTGAGAAAGGGCCTTTTCACATGATATTCCAGACTTTTCTAAACGTATAGGAATAAGAATTTGTTTTAAAGTAGAAAGCCCAGAGCGAACATATGAAGTAAAAGCAATAGGAAGAGTAATTCTTAAAATTTGCTTTGTATAATTATCTCCTCTATTCATAACACATTTCTTTTTTCTAATATCTCTGTTATAAGAAAATAGAATAAGTAAAAAAGAGCAAATTTCAGAAATAGTACCACCTAAAACCAATGAAATGCAAGCATATTCAATTCCAGAAGGCAAAAAGTAATTAATAAAAAATGTAACAAAATAAATTCTAATAATTTGTTCAAAAACCTGAGCAATAGCTGTCTTTTTAACATTTCTAATAGCAGAAAAATACCCATTAATACTACTACTTATTGATAAAAAAGGAAGGCTAAACGCAATAATTCTAAGTGGCATAGCGCTTACTTTAGAATGTAACCAATAAGTAGAAATAAAAGGAGAAAATAAAAATAATAAAATAGCAGAAGTCACTCCCATAAATAAACTATAGTTAATACATTTCTTAACAGCAAGTTTCATTCCATCTTCCTTGCCATAAGCCATCTGTTCAGAAACAATTCTAGATGTAGCAAGGTTAACTCCAGAACTTGCAAAACATACAAAAAGCATATACACTGACATAATAAGCTGATAAACTCCGAGCCGCCTCAGCTCCTATTTTATTAGAAATATATACACCAAAAAACATACCAATACTTCTAAGCAAAAGAGAAGTACAAGTAAGTAAAATACCATTAAACAAAAAAACTTTAACTTTTCTCAAAAAAATCACCTAATTTACTATATTAACTAGGTCTTGCAAAAAGTACAAAAATATAGTATAATTGCAATATTAAATTTATAAACCTCTTAAAAGGAGTTTAACATAGAAAGTAACTGTCAACTTAATAATTATTAATAGGAGGGAAAAATTATGATATATATAGTAATAATAGCAATTTTTATTATTGTACCAGTACTTACATTTGCTGTGCTGAAAGAAATAGATAAACAAAATGACGAAAAAGAAGAAAGTGACTATGAAGTATATAAAACAAAAACATTAACACAAGCACAAATAGCAGATATTCATGAAAGAGGAAAAATTACTCCAGAAGAAAAAGTCAAAGAACTAGAAGGATTAGGAATGTGTATAGGAGACCATATTGAAAGTATGGCTTGGCGGTGCGATAAATTTAGGAATTGCCATGACTGTTTAGTCGACTACGCAAATACAAAAGATGAGTATACATCATTTTTTGATGATATTAAAATTATATGCAAATAAAAAATAGTAAAAGGCCACTTTTTATAAAGAGTGGTCTTTTACAGTGTGTTTAGTATTTTAAATTAGTTACTTAAATTATAACTTTTCAATTTCTTCTTTTGCTAAATTAGTTATTTTTTGAATTTCCTCAATGGTATAATTTTGTTTTTTCATTTTTTTCGCTATTTCTATTTTCTCTTGTTTAGAGCCTTGTTCAATACCCTGCTCAATGCCCTGCTCAATACCCTGTTCAATACCTTGTTCGAAACCATCACTTAAACCTTTTTCAAAACCACGTTCATATCCTGTATCTAATAAATTATTTTGGTCTAATATGTACTTTTCTCTTAAATGTGCTAAATATTGTTCGTGTTCGTTTTCACTTATTTCTTCTAATATTTCTTTTGCCTTTTTTACTTGTTCATTTGCTTTACTCATATCAAAATCACCTACTCCATTGATAAAATTAACCCAAATATCAAGTTCTTTATTTTCTGAGAATTCTTTTACTTTGGATAATTCTATTATATGAATTTCCATAGCATCTGTCAAGATTATATCAGAATAATCTTCTTCTCTAAAATTCCATTTTGTTTTGTATTTTTTTATTGGTTTAAGTTTCTCAATATTAAAGTCAGTAAATAATATTGCAATACACTTATTTATTTCTTTATACTTTTGACCTTTTCTAATATTTTGACCATATATTTTACTTAAATAAAAAAGTAATCTTTTTTCTATATTTTTTTGGTCAATCACTTGCATTTCAATATTACAGTCAATATTATTGTTTAATTTTGCTCTAATATCTAATATGCCTAGTTTGTCATCAAAAACTTCTCTTTCAAGAATTTCTTTACAATTAAGTTCCACTTTATTTATTGGTTCTTTTAATACAGCACTTAATAAGTCTTTTGTAATTTCTTCATTCCCAGTAAATCCGGAAAATACGCTTAAAAGTATAGTCATTTTTTAACTTTAATAATTCGATAATATCAACTCCTTTATGTATAAAATTTTAAAAAATTTTTTGGGAATATTTTAGGAAAGAATATCCTAAAAGTTTTGAATAAATACTTAAAACACTAAACAAAATGATATTAACATAAAACAAAGAAAATTGCAATAGCAAAAAGTAAGAAGTTTTGTCGAATACAATAAATAGCAGATATTCACCCTATTTTACTATTTTCATACAATATAAAAAAAGGCAGGTGAAAAAATGAGGAAAAGAATATTTAAAATATTTATAAGTGTACTAATAATATTAGCAGCTCCAATGTACATATTAATAACGCCAGTATATGCTTTTTCTCCTTGGGGTGATGTTATATATCAAGGAATAGATGTAAGTGGCTGGCAAGGAAATATTAATTATGCAGAAGTAAAAAATAGCGGAATTGAAATAGTATATATGAAATCAAGTGAAGGAAGAAGTTTTGTAGACCCATATTTTAACCAAAACTACACAAATGCAAAAGCAAATGGTTTAAAGGTAGGTTTTTACCATTATTTAGTAGCAAGAAGTAATGAAGAAGCAATAGAAGAGGCGAGGTTCTTCGTTTCAGTAATTAGTGGAAAAGAGCCAGATTGCAGACTAGCTATGGATTTTGAAAGCTTTGGAAATTTATCAGTAGAAGAAATAAATCAAATAGGAATAACTTTTATGACAGCAGTACAAAACCTAAGTGGAAAAGAAGTAATAATATATAGTAATACAAATGATGCAAGAAATGTATTTTCAGGAGAACTTACAAATTATCCATTATGGGTAGCGCAATACGAAGTGCGTGAGCCAACTCCAAATGGAAAATGGAGTACATGGGCAGGTTGGCAATATACAAGTACAGGAGAAGTAGCAGGAATAAGTGGGCATGTAGATAGGAATAAATTTACAGAGCAAGTATTACTAAATACAAGTGGAACAATACCTTTACCAAATAATTCAGATAAACCAGTAGCAGGTGGAACAACTACTATAACAGTACAAAGAGGAGATACACTAAGTAGAATTGCTCTAGAATATAACACAACAGTAGCAAGATTAGTAGAATTAAATAATATAGCAAATCCAAACCTAATATATACAGGTCAAACATTAATAGTACCAAGTGGTGAAACACCAGATGACACTGATGGAAACTCAACCTCAGGTCAAACCGTATACATTGTAAAAGCAGGAGACACTCTAAACCAAATAGCAGCAAGTTATGGGGTGACAGCAAGAGCAATAGCAGTAGAAAATGGAATAAGAAATATAAACCTAATATATGTAGGTCAAAGACTAATAATACCAACAAATAGATACGATCTAAACCACACACTATATAAAATAAAATGGGGAGATACACTATACAGTATATCAAGAAGATATGGAGTACCAATAGCAACAATAGTAAGACTAAATAGAATACAAAACCCAAACCTAATCTATGCAGGTCAAACGATAAGAATTTAATATAAATAGTAGTAAATAAGGACTTAAGTTTTTATGTGGAAAAGCTTAAGTTCTCTTATTGACAACTATTACTAAAAAATGTATAATATTAACATAAAATTAACATTTGAAAATCAAATTTTATAAAAATGTAACTGTAAACAATAATTTGTTAGGAGGTATAATATGTCATTTAAAGATTATGAGAAATTGGATGTAACTAAAGAAAGCGCATCAAAAGAGGAACTTAGAAAGTTAAAGACAAAGCATGGAGTAGATTGTAAATATGGTACGAATATACAAGAAATGGTAGTATGTTTAGTAATAACACTTATACTTACTGTTGCTATTATACTGCTATATGGTAATGTTATAAAGTTGGGTATTGACTTTATTTTGGGTATGTTTATTGCATATTTTGGTATGTTATCAATACCAGTTGTTTCTATCAGTCGCATTATTCAAAAAATAAATACAAAATGGTATATTTGTGTAGCACTACTTGGAATAGATACATCAATACTTATGACATCTTTGATAATAGCAAATATAGTTCCGATTAGCAGTACATTACAAACTATAATGCCTATTATAGGAATAATTACACTTGTACTATTTTTACCTTTAGTATATATGGTGATTAAATTTGAACCAAAAAAATAAGATCTATAAAAAGTCAGCACAATTGTGTTGGCTTTTATTCTTCGTATAAAATATTCAACTTATTTTGTAGAAATAGATAAATTAGTTAATGCAAGACAACTACATATGAAACTTGAAGCAAAAGGCAACTTGCAAATTAGATAAAACAAAGAATAGAACAGTAAGATTTTATAGAAAATATAGAATTTATTTACTTTAACAAATTTGTTAAAGTAAAAGAAAAATGAAATATAATAAGAAATATATTGAAAAATGAAATGAAATGTGTTAACATAAATATATAAAAGGTTTTAAATTTCTGTGACAAAAACTAAATAAGAAGCTATTAACAATTAAGCAAGCCAAATGGCAGGAGGAAAGCACATGTGTGAAAGAAATGAAGTAACTGTTAAATTACCATATCAAATTGGTGAGGTTGTAAGAACATACCAAAATGGCCAGAGGTTTACAGATAAAATACGGCAGTATGTAGTAAGCGATAAAATAAATGTTATTTTAGACGTAAACTGTGAAGAAAACAACCAAATGCCACCAGTTGAACTCGAAGAATTCAAAAGAAGGTGGGAAGCAGAAGGAAGAAGACAGCCTATGCTAATCGAACTGCCATATGCAGTTAACACAGCCGTAAAGAATGGAGAAATTAACGGCAGGATATTCAGTTATACAATAGGGAATGAGAAAACTACAGTTATTGTTCAGTTGAAGAAAGAAAGAAGGTCAAAGCTTTCAGATCCAATTGAATTAGAAGAATTTAAAAGAAACTGGAATAAAGCATAGCTAAGAAAAAGTACAAAGGATTTTAAATAAAGTCCTTTGTACTTTTTCTAATTTTTTATATACTAGGATAGCACGTTGTTTTAAGTTGAAATTGCATGGGGAGCTAGTAGGATGTCAGTGTGACAAAGTCACCGTTACTCTAATTAATTAGTAAGTAACTGAATTTTAAAATATAAATTAAGTATTAAATTAGACTTTTTCATCATGTACTTTCTTAATTAGCAAATTTCCATTGAATTTGTTTTCTACTATTTTACAAATTATGTCTTGAAAAATATTGCTTCGATTTTGGTTAAGCAAATTGTCAGGTGTAATTAAATTAATAATATTTACCTTTAAGTCATAATTTCTATTGTGTAAGCAATCAAAAATAGCAGATTCAACTAACCAATCGCTAGCATATAGTTCAAACATATGAATTAAACCATCTTCAGAAATACTAAAGGTTTCTAAAAAATCTTCGCATACTAAATCAGTATAAGTATCTTTAAAAACTTGTAGAATTTCATTTCTATACTCTTTTATAAAAGATGTAAAGGAACTAAAAATATCATTGTGTTGAATAATAAAATTGTAAGCGTTAAAGCCGTAGTCAATATAAGAAAAAGGTCCATCTTTTAGTGCAAAGTCAAATTTTTTTCTAATCATAATTATACCTCCTAAAATTATTTTAAAGGGTTACAGTTACATAATTTCAAAATATTATATCACGATTTAACAAAAAAACAAGAAAAAATGATAAAAGTTTACACAAAATAATAAAAAATACCATAAAATGTAATATGAAATGAATTTTCAAATTAAATATATTCCTAAAAGGGACGTTATACCCAAAAAGGGCAGATACCCAAAAGGAGCAGATACCCCAAAAGGGACAGATACCCCAATTGGAAACGTCCCCAATTGGAATGGGAACAATAAAAAGGTAGGTGCGAAATGAAAGAAGTTTTAAAAGTGCAAAATGTATCAAAAAAATATCAAGCAGACAATGGAGAAGTTGAAGCATTAAAAGACATAAGTTTTTCTATTGAAGAAGGCGAGTTTGTAAGCATTATTGGACCAAGCGGATGTGGTAAATCTACAATACTTTCAATTATTGCAGGTTTAGAAGAAAAAAGCTCTCGGAAATATAGAAATAGATGGACAAATAGGTTATATGCTTCAAAAAGATAGCCTTTTGGAATGGCTAACCATTTATAGAAATGTAATGTTTGGATTGGAAATACAAAATTTGAAAACCACAGAAAATGTACAATATGTGGATAACCTACTAAAAAAATATGGTTTATATGAATTTAAAGATAAGTATCCAAACCAGTTATCAGGAGGAATGAGGCAAAGAGCAGCATTAATTAGAACATTAGCTATAAAACCAAAAATATTACTATTAGATGAAGCCTTTTCAGCTTTAGACTACCAAACTAGAATAATGGTAACAAAAGATATTTACGATATTTTAAGAAATGAAGGTATTACATCACTAATAGTAACACACGATATTTCAGAAGCAATAAGTATGTCAGACAGAGTTATAGTATTAAGTAATAGACCAGCCACAGTAAAAGAAATTCATAAAATAGAATTTGAAATGGAAAATAGAACACCATTAAACTGCCGAGAAAGCCCTAAATTTAGCAAATATTTTGATACTATTTGGAAAGGACTAGATGTACATGAATAAAGAAAAAAATATATCACAGGAAAGAAAAAAATACTTAAGAAAACAAATAAATAATAAAATTTTAGTAAAAGTAGTTCAATTTAGTATTATTATTGGACTTATATTATTATGGGAAATACTTGCCAATAAAGGAATTATAGACAGCTTTATTATGAGTCAGCCTTCTAGAATAGTAAAAACATTTTTAAACTTATCACAAAATAATTTATTAGAACATATAAAAATAACATGTTTAGAAACACTAATAGGATTTTTACTAGGAACTTTTTTAGGTGCAGTTATAGCAATTATGTTATGGTGGTCAAAGTTCTTATCAAAAGTTGCAGAACCATTTTTAGTAGTGCTAAATAGCCTTCCAAAGGTAGCTCTTCGGGCCAGTTATAATTATATGGGTAGGAGCAGGAATGCCAGCAATTATAACAATGGCACTAATGATTTCATTAATAGTAACCATATTAGAAATACTAAATGGTTTCTTAAATACAGATAAAGAACTAATAAAAATGGCACAAACATTTCATGCAAATAAATTTCAAATTTTATCAAGAATAATAATACCAGCTAATAAAGCAACATTTTTTAATTCACTAAAAGTAAACATAGGACTTTCACTAGTAGGAGTTATAACAGGAGAATTTTTAGTTTCAAAGGCAGGACTTGGATATTTAATAGTATATGGAGGTCAAGTATTCCAATTAGACTTAGTAATGACAAGCGTTATAATATTAGCAATTGTAGCATATGTAATGTATCAAGCAGTTGTTATATTAGAAAAATTTTTAATTAAAAAATAAAAACAGGTTAATCTAAATTACTTTATATATTAATTTAGATTAACCTTTTTGTATATTAGGAAAGTATTCTATTTTTAGTTAAAATGCAAAAACAATTATTCAAGCAATATCGAGTTAGAAATAAGTTCTATTAATAAAATATATTAATTTAAAGATAATAAATTATAGTAATATTATTTTAAATTTACATAAATTAAACAAAAAGTATTGCAATGCTTCACATAATGTGATAGAATATGTACCATAAAATTAAAAGGAGGTTATAAAAAAGGAATATGGACTAATATTTCTTAAAAGCAACTATAAACCAAGCATCTTAAGAAGAAAAGGAGAAAAAATATGGGATGGATAGTAGCATTAGTATTAGCATTAATTGTTTGTAGAACTGTATTTTCATTTGTAATAAGTTGGCTTCGGAATGAAAAGACAAAGTATGATAAAGCCAAAAGTGAAACAAGTAGCAATATGAGTTATGAACGTAGAAGATATGAGGAAAAGAGTAATGAAGTAGAGCAACAAGAAAAGAAAATTCTTATACTAAGTAAAATTGTTTCTATTTCTATATGTGCTCTTATTGCAATAACTACGATTTTATCCTCAGTATATGTAATTGGAGAACAGAATTTGGCAATTGTTACAACATTTGGTAAGGCAGAGGCTGTTTCAGGTACAGGAATGCATTTTAAAATTCCTTTTATCCAAAATGTGAAAAAATTTGACAGTACCATTCAAGGCTTAGCAATTGGATACCAAGAAGAAGACAATGAAAGCCAAGAAATGGATAGTCTTATGATTACCACAGATTTCAACTTTGTTAATGTGGACTTTTATGTGGAATACAGAATAAATGATGCTATTATGTATGAATATGGTTCTTCAGATCCAGTAGGAATTCTAAGAAACATTTCACAAGCATCAATAAGAAACACAATAGGTTCCTATAAAGTTGATGATGTACTAACAACAGGAAAAAGTGAAATTCAGTCTGTAATTAAAGCTGACATTATAAAGGAACTTGAAAAGAGGCAAACTGGGTTAATGTTAGTAAATGTTACTATACAAGACGCAGAGCCGCCAACAACTGAGGTTTCAGATGCATTCAAAAGTGTGGAAAATGCTAAACAACAGGCTGATACCAACCGCAATGATGCTGAGAAATATCAAAATGAGCAGCTACCAAAAGCAAAAGCAGAGGCAGATGCAATTATACAAGAGGCAAATGCAAAGAAACAGGAAAGGATTGACGAAGCTAATGGTGAAGTAGCTCTTTTCAATGCAATGTATGAAGAGTATATAAAAGATCCAAACACTTCCAAAATCAGAATATATTATGAAACGATGGAAGAATTGATGCCTAATTTACAAATTATAGTAAATGGCACAAATTCAGAAATTAAACCTATAATTGTTCAGCAGGAGGGAAAATAATATGAAGATAAAGGGAAAAATAGTAGCTGTTGTAATAACTGTAGTTTTTGCTGTTATATTTTTGAGTAGTACATATACACTAAAAGAAAATGAATTTGGTTTAATAAAGCAGTTTGGCAAGGTTGTAGAAACTAAGCAGGACGCAGGACTATACTTTAAAAAACCATTTATACAAAGTGTAATGAATCTACCAAAAGATGAACAATTATATGACTTAGCATCCTCTGATGTAATAACATCAGACAAAAAGTCAATGATTGCCGATTGTTATGTCGTTTGGCAAATTATAGACCCACTAAAGTACTACCAAACACTTAAGTCTACATCTAATGCAGAAAGTCGAATAGACATTTTAGTGTATAATTCTATGAAAAATGTAATTTCATCGACAACACAAGATGAAGTTATTAGAGGAAAGGATGGTACACTCTCTGCAAAAGTAATGGAAAGCTTAAGTGGAAATTCTATAGAGCAATATGGAATCTCTATCAATTTGGTGGAAATGAAACTATTGGATTTGCCTGAAGATAACAAAGGTGCTGTGTACAGTCGTATGATTTCTGAAAGAAATAAAATAGCAGCACAGTATACAGCAGAAGGAGAGTCAGAGGCACAGCAAATCCGAAATGATGTTGATTACCAGGTAAGAATAGTGCTATCAAATGCACAAAAAGAAGCTAAAACAATAATTGCTGAAGGTGAGGCAGAGTATATGAAAATTATACAAGATGCATATAACTCACCAGATAGAAAAGAGTTTTATCAGTTTTTGAGAGGCTTAGAAGCAACAAAGACATCACTGTCTGAAGGAACTATGATAATAATTGATGATGAGTACAAAATTATTGATAACTTAAAGCTTTCAGAAGGAGAGCAAAAAGTTATAGCTCCAACTCAAGATGTAGAAGAATAAAAATTAGGAACCCACAAAATTGTGGGTTCCTTTTTGGGAAAATTTTATTGAAAATAAGCCCAAACATAAGCATCTGCATATTCTTCGATATCTTTAAAAATTCCTTGAGAGATATCGTATTTTACTCGATTAATAGCACTTTTAGCAAGTTTATAACACATTCCTTCAGGAATTTCACCACTAGATTTTTCATAAATAAGTAAAGTTAATTTGTTTTTATAATCTTCATAAAAAGTATTGCTATTATTAGTATCCATATAATAACCTCCATTCAAACATTAGAAAAATAAATTAATAAAGTTACTTTATAGAATATAACAGTTACTACATTCCTTCAACATTTAATTCCTCTGTTCCCTCAAGAACAAATTTACCATCTTTAATAATAAAAACTTTGTTACTATCACCAATAGCCACAATATCACCTAATTCATAGTATGGAATAGTAATGTCAGTATGACAGCCAAAATATGAATTTTCATCTCTCTTAATAGAAACTTCATTATCCTTAGCAACTACTTCTTTGCCATCAGGGTTAAACACTTTTGTTTCCTCATCCATAGAATAACAAGTGTCACCAAATGCAAAATGAGGGCCAGTTTTTTCGGCTATAAGAATATCAAGCTTGTCATTAATATTATACTTGTTACCCATTACATAAGCAGTAGTATTTGTACCAATTGCAAATTCACCCATAGGTAAGGTTTTATGGTCATACAGCAAATGTTCATTAATATATTCAGAATTTTCCTTTTCAGTAGTATAATTTTTACAACTATACTCTTTAATAAACCCATCTTCAATTAATAAGCATAAATCAGTAAACTTCCAACCATTAAGGTAAATTTGGGAAACATGAAGAGTACCATTTGTTCCTTTTAAAACAGGAGAAGTGAAAACTTCACCAACTGGAACATTTACATCTGCGGTACAATTTTCAAACTTAGTTTGAGTATTAGGCTTTTCAAGTTTAGCAAGGCAAATGCATAAATCAGTTTTGTTACCATTTTTACCAGTTACATGAACTGTATCAGACTTATCAAGAACATCAATAATTTTCTGATGTATATTTTGATATTTTTCATTATCAAGAGTATTAACAACTATTGTATCATCAAAAATACGCTCAAAGTCTTTTCCGATTTCAGGGCAAGGGTAGGAAATAATAGTAAAAGAGTTTTGACTCCTAATATAGTCCATATATAAAACAGAATACTTAGTACCAAATGAACTATTTAATTCAGCAAGGTATTTATCTTTACTAAAAATTTCGGAACCATTTTTGGGAATGAAACGACTTTCACCAAAAGTTTCAATATAAATAGGACCTGCATATTTCATAAAAGTATTTACATTGTCTTTTAGAGCTGACTCAAAGCAAAAAAGGTAATTTTTAACATAATCATCAGAAAGATAAAAATTGTAATCATATCTATGGTTATAATTCAACTGCTTATCAAATTCAGAATTATCATATAACCTAAGAACAACATCCAATTTTCCTTCTAATAATTCGCAAACTCTTTTAGCAACTTTTTCAAAGCCCATAGGGTAAAATAAACAAACATAGGTCTTTCTAGAAATGTCAGTTCCTGCACTACCAATTTTATTTAAGCCTCTTAAAAATGAATGCATTGTACAACTAGCAATAGAAGTAATTTTTTCATCAGCTACTTTATTAAAATAGTCAACAATTTGCATATGATTTTTAGTTACTTTTTTACCATAATAGTATAAATAATGATAAGAATTTAAGTCTGAGCTAAAAACTACATTTCTAGTAGAATTATGAACAACAGTATTGTTTGCAATAATGTTATTAACAGTAAGAATGACATTGCTACATCTTTCCAAAGTAATATTTTTTAAACTACTAATATCTGATACTTCAGACAAACTATTTAAAAATTCTAAAATATCATCACATTGGTTATCTTTTAAACAAAAATGTGAATATGAGCCTAAAATCATATAAGATAAAAATGCACTAAATTTAGAATCTTCACAATCATTCAAATTAAGTATAGGGCTAGCGTAAAATTGTTCCATTTTAAGCTGATGAGATTGTAATTCCTGTAAAGAAAGACTAGAAAAATCAGTATTATAAATCATTTCATAAAAGTCCTTTACTTCCTTAATAAAGTTAGTAATCATATATATAACCTCCTATAATAAAATTATATTGTTAGTAAGTAATATAACATAATATTATATATATTGCAATAAATTTATAATGTTTTTACAAAATAACGACTTTAAATGCTACACTTCAGAGCTTAGAAGTATTCTATTTTTACCTTAGGAGGGCAATTACTTAGGAATGCATAAGGAAATTTACCCAATTATGTGCTATATACATATACCTTAAATTTTGTAGTAGTATCAAAATGAGTATTTGACACCAATTGCACATTTCGATAAGAACAAATTACTAAATTTTTTATAAAGTAATATTTAAACATTTAAATTCCAATATTAAGTTACGTTTACAAAAAAAATGAATACAATATATAAGAATGCAAATAGCATCAAAAACAAAAAGAAAGGGGAATACAAAAGTGAAAAAAACTTTAAGTATAGCAATCATTATTGTACTTATAATAATAGTAGCAGGGGTTACTATTTATTTTGCAACAAAAGATAATGAAAAAGATGTAGCTTCATTAAAGAAAATTAATGTAAATGAGGTTACAAGGTCAGTATTCTATGCGCCACAATATGTAGCAATAGCAAAAGGATATATGGCAGAAGAAGGGCTAGAAATAGACCTTACAACTGGTCAAGGTGCAGACAAAGTTATGACAGCAGTACTAGCAGGTCAAAGTGACATAGGTTTTGCAGGACCAGAAGCATCAATATATATATATAATGAAGGTAAAGAAGACTACTGCCAAGTATTTGCACAACTAACACAAAAAGATGGTTCATTTTTAGTAGCAAGAGAAAAAACAGACAATTTTAGCTGGCAAGACTTAAAAGGAAAAACAGTAATACCAGGAAGAAAAGGTGGAGTACCATATATGACATTTGAATATGTACTAAAACAAAATGGAATAGATCCACAAAAAGACCTAATATTAGATGACAGTATAAAATTTGACTTAATGGCAGGAGCATTTTCAGGGGGAACAGCAGACTATGTAACATTATTTGAGCCAACAGCAACAATGACAGCAAATGCAGGAAAAGGTTATGTAGTAGCATCAGTAGGAGAAGCTTCAGGAGAAATACCATACACAGCATATTTTGCTAAAAAAAGCTATATAGAAGCAAATAGTGACACAATACAAAAGTTTACAAACGCAATATATAAAGGGCAAAAATTTGTAGAAGAACACACAATGAAAGAAGTAGCAGAAGTAATAAAAGACTTCTTCCCAGATACAGATGTAGACTTACTAGCTACAGTATTACAAAGTTACAAAGACATAGATGCATGGAAAACAGTGCCAACAATGAAAGAAGAGTCATTTGAATTATTACAAAAAGTAATGCAAGAAGCAGGAGAACTATCACAAAAAGCACCATTTGATAAAATAGTAAATAATTCATATGCAGAAAAAGTAAAATAAGCACACTCCTCCATTCCAAAATGGTATGGAGGAGACCAATTTTTAAAAGAACGAATTTTAACGAAAAGTTTTTTATAAAATATTATGAATTATGTTTACAATAAAACTAAAATATGCTATAATCAAAACATTCTATCTAGCACAATTTGTGCTTTTATAATTTAATCAAAAAAATTAAAATCAAATCATAATTTTAAATTAATTGAATTTAAATTCCAAGTTAAATCCAAAATTTAAATTTTAAAATAAATAAGAAATAAAAAGGAATTGATATAGAAATTATATGTGAAATAACAAAATTAAGAAAGGAAGAAATAGAAAAAATAAAATTATAAAGTTTTATATAAATAAAATGTAAAATTTTAATTCCTAACTTCTAATACAAAATAAAATTATTATGAATTTTTAAAAACTAAGTATTGACAAATAATACCAACATAATATATAATACAAAACGTGTACAAGAATTAAAAGTATACAAAAAATAAATCCCACACGAATAAAAGTGTAATACTGGAAGGAGGGGAATATTAATGTCAGAAGTAAGAGTAAATAATGGAAATATAGAAGATGCCTTAAAAAGGTTTAAAAGACAATGCGCTAGAAATGGTGTTATACAAGAAGTACGTAAAAGAGAACATTATGAAAAACCTAGTGTAAAAAGAAAGAAAAAATCAGAGGCAGCAAGAAAAAGAAAATTTTAATGAAAAATAAGAGGTTGGAAGTTAGAGGTTAGAAATAAACAATAATTTTCAACCTTTTTGTATAGAAGCTAGAAACTGTAGGTTGGAAATTAAGTGAATACCTTCAAAAAATTAATAAATATAATTTGTGCAGAAAAAATAAAATATAGAGGCTAAATTGTTAAGGAATACCAAAGAGGAATACCAAATTTCAACCAAAGCATAAAATAATTAAAGAGGATTATAGGAGCAAGCATGGCTCATAATGACTTCGAAGAAAAGGCTTAAATGAAAAGTAAATAGTGAAGAGTAAATAATACAAAACTCTTCAAGTTTTGAGGAGGAAACAAAAATGTTAAAAGAAAAATTATTAGAAGATATGAAAATATCAATGAGAGATAAAAACACAGTTAGAAAAAATGTAATACAAATGGTAAGAGCAGCTATTTTGCAAGTAGAAAAAGATAAGCAAATAGAATTAACAGATGATCAAATAATAGATGTAATAGCGAAAGAATCTAAAAAAAGAAAAGACTCATTAGCAGATTACGAAAAAAGTGGTAGAGAAGAATTAATAGGACAAATTAATCAAGAAATTGAAATATTAGCAGAATACTTACCAAAGCCACTTTCAAAAGAAGAACTAGAAAAAATAGTTGAAGAAGTAATAAAAAGTACAGGAGCAACAACAATAAAAGAAATGGGCATAGTAATGAAAACAGTAAAAGAAAAAGTAGGGGCAGCAGCAGATGGAAAAACAATAAATGAAATAGTAAAAAGCAAGTTAAATTAAGAGTTATTAATGGAGTATTAAACCAAACCACTCCCCCATGCTACTCTAAATATTATAAATACTACTATTTAATATGAAAGATATTAATATTATTAAGTATAAAAAATGAAAAATGTACAAGAATGTCTTGTATATTTTTTGCTTTTTGTACTATAATATAAATGTTAAAATAAATAGTAAATTTTAGTAAAATAATTAAAAATTATTTCCCAAAAGTGATGTTAGTTCCCATTAGGAAACGTCCCCAATGGGAACCAATAAGAAAAAAAGGAGAGAAAGAAATGATAAATGAAACCATAGAACTAAAACAAGGTATAAAATTTCATAAAATAGAAACAAACAAATTCAAAACAAACTTATTAGCAATATTTTTTAGTATACCACTAACGAGAGAAAATGTAACAAAAAATGCACTATTGGCAGCTATTTTAAGAAGAGGAACTAACAATATGCCAACACAAGAAATTATAAGTAAAAACTTAGAAGAAATGTATGGAGCAGGTTTTGACTGTGGAATAGAAAAAAATGGAGATAATCAAACAATAAAATTTTACTTAGAATCAATAAATGATGAATTCTTACCACAAAAAGAAGATTTATTAAAGAGAAGTTTTGATATACTATTTGATATAGCATTTAATCCATTAATAGAAAATGGGAAATTTAAAGAAGAATATGTTAAGGGAGAAAAAGAAAACCTAAAACAAATAATAGAAGGAAAAATAGACAATAAAGGTGCATATGCTATGGAAAGATGTATAGAAGAAATGTACAAAAATAAAGCATATGGTTTATATAAATATGGATATATAGAAGACTTAGAAAATATAACATCAGAAGAACTGTATAATTATTATAAACAAGTTATAAGAACTTGTAAAATAGATATATTTGTATCTGGAATGTTATCAAAAGATGTAGAAAAAATAGTAAAAGAAAATGAAAATATAAGTAATTTAGAAGAAAGAAAAACAAAATTAAACGAAGAACAAAAAGATATTAATGAGGAAGAAAAAATAATACAAGAAAGTATGGATATAACACAAGGAAAACTAGTATTAGGCTTGGATGTAACATCTAATATAGAAAACATAAGCTATGTAACAATGTGTTATAACACAATACTAGGAGGAGGAGCAAACTCAAAAATGTTCCAAAATGTAAGAGAAAAAGCAAGCCTTGCATATACAGTAGGTTCAAATTACTTAAAAAGAAAACAAAATATAATAATAAGAGCTGGAATAGAAATACAAAATTACGAAAAAGCACTAGAAATAATAAAAAAACAATTAGAAGATATGAAAAATGGAAACTTTACAGATGAAGATATGAAAAATGCTAAAAACTTAATAATATCAACAACAGAAAACATACCAGAAGAGCAAGATACAGAAATAAGTTACTACTTTGGTCAAGAACTAGCAGGTACAAATATTGAAGTAGAAGAATATAAACAAAAAATACAAAATGTAACCAAAGAGCAAATTGTAGAGGTAGCAAAAAGTGTTAAAATAAATACAATTTATTTTTTGAAAAATTAAAATGGAAGTTAGAAGTTGGAAACTGAAAATAGAAGCTCGAATATAAGATAAATATTCCAAAGTAATTACAAAAAGTTCTAACATCCAACCTACAACTTAAACAACCAAAAGGAGATAAATATGAAATTAATAGAAAGTACAAAAATAAAAGAAAAAGCTTATATAGAGAAACTAGAAAATGGTTTAACAGTTATAATAATTCCAAAACAAAACACCAAAAAGAAATATGTAATATGGGGAACACATTTTGGTTCAATAGATAACAGGTTTATAATGCCAAAAACAGGTGAAGAAGTATTTGTGCCAGATGGAGTTGCACACTTCTTAGAACACAAAATGTTTGAACAAGAAAATGGTAAAAATAGCCTAGATGTATTAATGTCATTAGGAGTAGATGCAAATGCATATACAACCAATAACCACACAGCATACCTTTTTGAAACGACAAATAATTTTTATGAAGCTCTTGATGAATTAATGGACTATGTACAACATCCATACTTTACAGATGAAAATGTAGAAAAAGAAAAAGGAATAATAGCACAAGAAATAGGAATGTATGATGACGACCCAGGTTGGCAGCTATATATGAATGCATTAGACTGTATGTACAAAGAAAATGCAATAAAGATAGATATAGCAGGAACAGTAGAATCTATAAGCAAAATAGACAAAGATGTTTTATACAAATGTTACAATACATTTTACAACCCATCAAACATGGCACTAGTAGTATGTGGAGAATTTAATCCAGAAGAAATATTACAAGAAATAAAAAATAGAATAGTGGAAAAAGAAAATCAAGGAGAAATAAAAAGAATATACCCAGAAAACGAAAAAGGAATAAACAAGAAATATAAAGAAACAAAAATGCAAGTAAGTAAACCAATATTTTTAATAGGATTTAAAGATGAAACTTTAAGAAAAGATAAAGTAAAAAAACATATCGCTATAGAAATATTAATGAATATGTTAGTAGGAAAAAGTTCAGCTTTTTACAAAAATATGTATGATGAAGGATTATTACTAGCACCATTAGATATGGATTACGAATATACAGATAACTATGCACATGTAATGTTAACAGGCCAATCTAAAGAGCCAAAAAAAGTACAAGAAGAATTATTAAAAGAAATAAATAAATTAAAACAAAATATAGATAATGAATATTTTGAAAGAATAAAAAAGAAAGTGTATGGGGATTATGTAGTAGAATATAATAGTGTAGCAGACATCGCAAGAATGTTTTTATCAGACTATTTTAAAGGAGTAAATTCACTTGACTATATCGAACAATATAATGAAGTAAGTACCCAATATACAAATGAAATTTTAAATGAAATATTTGATGAAAAAAATTGTATATTGTCGGTCGTAGACATAAAATAAAATATGCTGTCGAAAAATGCCAAAAAAAGTAAAAAACAGTAATACGAAAGTTACCAAAAAACGCCTTAAATTGGCGTTTTTTTATTGACTAAAATGTAAAAATATGGTATTTTAATATTATACAAAAGAAAAAAATACAAAAAAAGGAGAGATGTTATATGTTAAATGATGAAATTTGTAAATTAAGAGAAAAATTAAACCAAAGCATAATAAACGGTGAAAGTTACGATATAACATACAAACTAAGTATAGAATTAGATGAATTAATAGCAAAGTACTATAGAGAAGATATAACAAAGCAAAATAAAGGGAAAAATAGAAAATGAAATAATAAATGTTATAATAAAAGTAAAATAAAAATTTACAATAAAAAAGAATGGAAATGACCATTCTTTTTTTCTTTTATGTGTTTGTAAGTTCAACCAAAAATCATTTTAAATATGCAATAAATCACAAATAGGCCAAATACTATTAAGAAAGGAATTGTAATAAAGCAAAAAACACTATTAAAAAGTAAGTTGAACACTGCCGAAAAGAGCGAAGTAATTACAAACCAAATAACTTCAATTATGATACTCATAAAGCATACCTCCAAAAGCCAATCAATAAAAGAACACAACCACTAGTTATAAAATAATTATACCATAAAATGTAGATATAATCAAATAAAATAGGGCAATTAATTAAAAGGCATATACATATTGAGAATAATCAACTCTTATTCTAAAATATTAATTTTCCAATAGCAAAAAAATAAGCAATTGCTATACAAATAAAATAATAAAACAAAAAATGTTGAAAAAGATAAAAAAGTAAGATATAATTAAATAAGAACAGAAAATGAAATGGAGGAAACAAATGAAAATGAAAAAAATTATAAAAATAACATATATACTAATTATAATAGCTATTTTATTAACACCAATTAGTAATGTAAAAGCAATTGTAACAAACTGTCCTTCATGTAATGGAAGTGGACAAAGATATGAACCAAGAAAAAGTGGGTTTGTTACATGCCAAACGTGTAGTGGAACAGGAAAAGTAGGATCATCTTCAACAGGAGCAGCAGCAATAAACCCAGATGATTATAAACCAAATGACCTAACAGCATCAGACTATCAAAAGCCATTTGCATTTGCAAGAACAATACTAAATGCCATAACAATAACAGGTGTAGTTATATGTGTAGTAACAGTTATGTTCTTAGGAATAAAATATATGGTAGGAAGTGTAGAGGAAAAAG
Organism: uncultured Clostridiaceae bacterium; assembly: GCA_950096965.1. Classification (GTDB taxonomy): domain Bacteria; phylum Bacillota; class Clostridia; order TANB77; family CAG-508; genus UMGS1663. The sequence goes on from CATNCV010000001.1 coordinate 39,321, forward strand.
CAGAATACAAAAAAACTATGATACCTATAATAGTAGGAATGGTAATGCTGGTTTGTACAAGTACAATTGTATCAATAATATATAATATGGTTAGCCAACTAAATAATTAGTTTTAAATATTGAAAGGAAATAAAATATGAAAAAAAGTAAATATAAAATATTAGTAGTAATATTAATAAGTATTATATTAGCAATGGCAGTAATACCAGTAAATGCTGTTACTAATAATGAAAAAAGCTATCAAGGTGAAGAAACACTTACCTTAATGATAGCAGGAAAATCAACAGCAGGACAAGTTATAGGTGATGGAGATTCATTTATACAAAAAGGGAGCAATCATGCAAGTGGTATATTCTCTACAAGTGAATTACAAGATTTATCAAGCACCATATATAATATTTTGCTAGTAGTAGGAATAGTAATTGCAGTACTATTAGGAGCAGTATTAGGAATAAAATTTATGATGGAAGGTGCAGAAGGAAAAGCAGAAGTACAAAAGGCACTAGTTCCTTATGTTATAGGCTGTGTAGTAATATTTGGAGCATTTGCAATATGGAAAATAGTAGTTACTGTATTACAAGGTTTATAAGATAAAAATAGTAAAAAACAAAAAAAAAGTAAAAAATAGTTGAAAAATAGTAAAATATATATTATAATTAAAATAGTAATGAAAATTTTAAGGAGGAAAATTATGAAAAAACAAATTAAAATATTATCTATAATATTAGCAGTTATTATGGTATTAGCTACATTAACAACTGTAGTAACAGCAGCACCAGACTTAAGTGGCGCAATAAAAGATATGGCTAATGGTACAGGAAACCAACCACAAGAAGTTCTTAACTTAGGTAAAACAATAGTAACAATTATGCAAACAGTACGGAATAGTTGTTGCAGTAGTTGTATTATTGATATTAGGTATTAAATACATGATAGGTAGTGCAGAAGAAAAAGCAGAATACAAGAAAACAATGATACCATATGTAGTTGGTTCAATACTAATATTTGCATCTACAACAATAGTAAATGTTGTATACAACTTAGCAAATTCATTTAATTCATAATTATAGATAAAAAATTTAAAAGCAGTATAAAGTACTGCTTTTTTACAATTCTATAACAACCATATTACAATTACATTAAAAATGCATAAAAATGCATTTTTTTTTGTTTTTTTATTACATTTTACGACTTTATCTGTTATAATATAATCAAGTGTAATTATAACTAATTAAACAAAAGCAAAAATAGGAGGGGAGCTTATATGGGAACATATAATATACCTAGAAATGTTAAAGGTGAAGGAAGAATTTTATTTATATTTTCAGGAAAGAGTATGATATATACAATGATAGGAGGGGCACTAGGTCTGCCACTATACTTTATTTGTGCAGCACTTAAACTAACAATGGTAGGACTTATACTAGTTGGAATACTTGCATTAATAGGTTTTGCAATAGGAACATTTAAAATACCATCAATATCAATACTTAAATTTACTAAAAAAGTAGGCGGAGAAAATATAGATGATGTAATAAAAAGAGCAATAATATTTAAACAAAAACGGAAGTAAAATATATTTAAATACTAAGGAGGAAGAAAAATAATGGATAGTATAAAACTATTAACAATGATTTTAATGATAATATTAGGCATAATGATAATGCTATTAATTGTATTAGGAATAGTATTTATAACATCAAGAATGAAACAAAAAGAAGAAAGTGAAATAAAAGAAGCACAAAATGGTAATAAAGCTCCAAAAGTTAAGAAGTTTAAAGAATATAGGACAGCTTCTGTTTTAGACTTTATGGATTTTGATACTATAGTAGATAATATGATTTCACAAAAAGATGGAAAAAGGTATGTAATGGTTGTAGAATGCCAAGGAATTAACTATGACTTAATGTCAGAGATAGAAAAAAACTCAGTAGAAGAAGGTTTTATACAGTTTTTAAATACTCTTCGCCATCCAGTACAAATATATACACAAACAAGAACAATAAACCTAAGTAACAGTATAGAAACATATAAAGAAAAAGTAAAAGAAATAGAAAATACAGTAGAAAAACAAGAAATGCATTATAAACAAATGCTAAAAGCAGGAACATACACAGAAGAGCAACTAAATAAAGCATACTTTGAACTAACAAAACAAAAGAATTTATATGAATATGGGAAAGACATTATATACTCAACAGAAAGAATGAGTTCAAACAAAAATGTATTAAACAAAAAATATTATGTAGTAATACCATACTACATAGAAGAGTTAGGAGAAAATTCTTTTGATAAAGAAGAACAAAGAAATTTAGCCTTTTCAGAACTATATACAAGAGCACAATCAGTAGTAAGAACATTAAGCGTATGTGGAATAAACTCTAAAGTTATGAATTCTAATGAATTAGTAGAGCTACTATATGTGGCATATAACCGTGATGAAGCAGAAGTATTTGGATTAGAAAAAGCATTAAAAGCAGGTTACGACGAACTATATTCAACAGCACCAGATGTAGTAGACAAGCAAATGAAAGCACTAAACAAACAAATAGAAGAAGAAGCATTAGAACTTGCACAGCAAAAAGTTACAGAAGCTAGAAGTGAAAAACAAAAGAGGCTAGCAGAAAAAAGATTAAAGAAAAGAGACCTAATAGGAGAACTTGCACAAATAATGATAACAGAAAATGAATCAATTATAGGTCAAGATATAGCACAAGATGCAATAGAAAAATTAAAAGAAGAAACTAAAGAAGAAGGAGGAAAGGGAAGTGGCAAAGAAAAACAAAAAAGAGTTAGAAAAACAAAAACAGCTTAATAATGATTACTCAAAGCCAGATGAATATCAAATATTAAAAAAGAAAACTATAAAAGAATTAATTGCACCAGCAGGAATAGATGCAAGCAATATAGACCATTTAGAAATAATATCAAACATTACAAGATATGCAAGAAGTTTTTATGTATCAACACTTCCTAGAATGGCAACATTCCCAGAATTATTTAGGGACATGTACATGTTTGGTGATATAAATACATCAATATACATAAACCCAATAGCAGAATCTAGGTCACAAAATGAATTAAACAGGGTTATAAACGAACTAGAAACAGAAAGAATTGTTGCAGCAGATAGAGGAAATATAAACAGAGAAAGCACAATAGGGCAAAAAAGATGGGAAGCAGAGCAATTAAGAGATGAAATAGCAGCAGGATATAACAAGCTATTTGAAGCGTCAATAGTATCAACCCTATTTGCATATAGCTTAGAAGACTTAGACAGATATACAAAACTTTTAGCATCTGAAATGTCTAAGAGCTTAGTAGATGTAAAAAGTGCTTGGGGAATGCAAGAAGAAGCATTTAAAAGCAATATACCATTAATGGAAAACAAAATAAAAAAGACACATACATTTGATAGACGTTCAATGGGAACAGTATTCCCATTTACAACATCAGAAGTAGGTCACCCAACAGGTGTACCCCTAGGCTTTAACAAACAAACTGGAGTACCAATTTTGTTTGATAACTTTCATGGTTCACTTACAAATTATAACATGGTTATATTCGCAAAATCAGGTGCTGGTAAATCTGTTACAATGAAAACATTAATTTCACGTAGTGCAGTACTAATGGGAATACAAAGTTTGGCATTAGATGCTGAAGGTGAATATTCAATAGTTGCAGAAAGCTTAGGTGGAATAAATGTTGTAATAAGTCCAACATCACAAACTATAATTAACCTTTTTGATATAGAATCAGAAGTAATAAAAGATGAAATAACAGGAAAGTCAAGAAGTGTAGTAAATGTAGAAAACAAAGTAGAAGACGTAACACAAGCACTACTTACTATGGCAAGAGGAAGCACAAGAAGTAAAGAAGTAAACGAACTTACAAAGCAAATTATTTCAGAATCAGTTTCTGAAGAATATGCAGAAGCTAAAATTACTAGTGACCCAAATAGTTTATATGACTCAAATGCTATAAATACAGGAAATGCATTAGGAAAACAGAAAAAGCAAATGCCAACAATAGGTTCATGGTATAAAAGAATACTACGTAAAGCAGAAGAAAACACAAATGTAGACTATCAATTTCATTACAGTTACTTAATAAAAGTTATGAAACAATATGTAAGAGAATATAATGGGCAAATGGCTTACTTTGACGGACAATCTACATTTGACTTATTAGATGGAACACTATTTATAAACTTAGACATATCTCAACTAGAAGAAAGATTTGCAAGACCTTTAGCACAACAAATATTACTTTCTTGGATATGGGAAAAATATGTTAAGAAAAACAGTGAGGACAGAAGTAAAGCATATAAGAAAAGAGTTTTAGTAGATGAAGCATGGATGTTACTTCCATACCCAGAAGCTGTAGACTTTTTAAATACAATGGCACGTCGTGCAAGAAAAAGAAATGTATCACTAGCAATTATTTCACAAAGGTTCCAAGACTTTTATGAAAAACCAGAAGCACAAGCAGTACTAACATCATCAGACACAAAACTATTTTTAGCACAAGATAAATCCGAAATTGGGTACCTAAAAGAAGTATTTAAACTAAGTTCTGGAGAATCAGGTTTCTTAGTTACATGCCAAAAAGGTGAAGGGCTATTAAAAGTAGGAGCAGATACAGCAATAATACAGATAAGACCAACACAAAAAGAGTTTGAATTTGTTGAAACAAACTTAAATAAGTTGGTAAATATGAAGAGAAATAGAAATGAATACTAGGAGGAAAAAGTAAGTAATGAACATATTTACAAAAAAAGGCACTATACAAAAGACAATAATAGCCATACTTATGGTACTTTGTATTAATTTCATAGTTCCAACTTATTCACATGCAGGTATAGGAGGAGTGTTAATAAATCCTATACTAGACTTAGGAGCTTCACTTGGGGACATTGTTGAATCACTATTACAGTGGTCAATGACAGGTCAATTTGCGGCAGGTGAAAAGCTATCACAATCTAAAATATTAGTAGATCAAGGAGACAATAGAATAAAAAATGGTTCTGGAAATGCAACAATATCAGTCTCAGCAGATGAACTAGATTTAGGATGGTTTACAAATAGTAATAATTACCAAGTACCAATTATAGAGTATACACCAGAGGAAATATTTAGCAATAAAATACCATATTTGGATATAAACTTTATAAACCCAACATGGACTAAGCAAAATAGCCAGTATAAAATAGATGGAATTGCAGCAGAATTGCAAGAAACAATTGCAGGGTGGTATATAGCACTTAGAAATTTAGCAATAGTAGGGCTTTTGTGTGTATTAGTATATGTAGGAATTAGAATATTACTAAGTAGTACAGCAGGGGATAAAGCAAAATTTAAAACAATGTTTACAGACTGGTTAATAGCACTTTGTATATTATTTTTCTTACATTATATAATGTCATTTACACTAACAATGGTAAATTCAGTAAATAATGCTTTAACAGGAGGGCAAACATATCAATCAAATGGTGTTGTTATAGAAGTAGATGGAGCAAAATATGCAACAAACTTTATGGGAGCAGCAAGGTTTATGGTGCAAAGTAAAGACACAGTTGAAAGATTTGGATACATGTTAATTTATTGGGCACTAGTAGCATATACAGTAATATTTACATGGCACTACTTAAAAAGGGTGCTTATGATGGCATTTTTAACAATAATAGCACCACTTGTGGCACTTACATATCCAATAGATAAAATAGGAGATGGGAAAGCACAAGCATTTAGTATGTGGCTTAAAGAATATGTATATAATGCACTAATTCAGCCATTCCATTTAATAATTTATATGATATTTGTAGGATCAGCAATAGACTTTGCAAAAACAAATATGATTTATGCGATAGTTGCAGTAGGCTTCATATTACCAGCAGAAAAACTATTAAAGAAAATGTTTGGATTTGATAAAGGACCTTTAGGAACAATGGGAGCATTAGCAGGTTTCACAGCAGGTTCACTTGCTTCTAAATTTGGAAGCGGAAAAGGCTCAGGAGGTGGAGCAAAAGGAGGAAACAACCAAGAAGAAAATAAACCACCAAGATATCAACCACGCCATGGAACAGATGGAATAGATTATGCAGAAGACCATAACCTAGACAGAGGAGGTCCACAAGAGCCAACAAGTTCAGAACCAAGAAGTACTACGGAACAACAAACGCAAAATGAACTACCAGACTCAAGAGGTTTACCATTTGATGATGCAATAGATGTACCATATAGAGAGGTACCTTTAGATGGTAATACAGAAGGAGGGCAACAAAACACTTCACAAAATGAAAATGGACCTTTCGAAAGACTTTCAGATGATGATGTAGAAGAAATGGCGCCTGAAAGACCAAGAACAATGGATGATTTAGAACAAAATAGTAGGGAACAAAGTTCAGGAGCGTCAGGACAAACTCAAAGAGGTGAAAGAAGTGCAGAAAATACAAGGCAACCAGGAAGATTTAGGCAAGGAATGAGAAATATTGCAAATGCACATGGTGGAACAAAGGGAATATTGAAAAATACAGCAAAAACATTAGGAAGGGCTGCTAAATTTACTGCAAGAACAGCATTTACAGCAGCAGGAATGGCAGCAGGAGCAGGAGCAGGATTAGCATCAGGAAAAGGATTTGGAGGAGTAATTGCAGGTGCAACAGCTGGAAGACAGCTAGGAAGCAGACTTGGTACTACACTTTCAAATATGCCAGAAAATGCATATAATGTAGCTAATAGTGTTGCAAATAAAGTAGGAGGAGCAGTAAGTAGAGAAATAGATACATTTAATGGAAATACAAGATTACATGATAAGGCACAAGCAAGAAAATTCATGAAAGATAGTTCTACAGAACAATATGTAAGAGATAAATTAACAGCAGATAATAATGGTAGGGCTCCTTCAGATAAACAAGTAAAAGAAGAGATGAACAACATAAAAATGTATGCAAATGAAGGAATGACAGATATTGCACAAATTTACAGAGCTAGAAAAGCAGAAAAATTTGGAGTAGATGCAGATCAAGCAGCTAAAATTGCATTACTTGCTCAAGATAGAGGAATAGATTCTAAAGTTTTAGGTGACCAAAAACAATATGATCAAAGACAACAAGACTTTACACAAGAATTTATGGATAAAGGTTTATCAGAAGCACAAGCATCAGCAAAAGCAGACTATGTATTAAATGTAATGAAGGCACAAGTTGGACAAAGACATAATCTTAAAAATGTAGGAGGAAGAGCACGAGTAGTACAACCTACACAAAATACTAACCCAGATGGAGGAACAACAAGAGGAACAAGAACACAAAATGTTAACCCAGATGGAGGAACAACAAGAAGAACAAGAACACAAAATGTTAACCCAGATGGAGGAACAACAAGAAGAACAAGAACACAAAATGTTAACCCAAATGGAGGAACAACAAGAAGAACAAGAACACAAAATACAAACCCAGATGGAGGAACAACAAGAAGAACAAGAACACAAAATACTAACCCAAATGGAGGAACAACAAGAAGAAGAGGACGCCCAAGAACTCAAAATAATAACTCAGATCCAAGTGGGTCAAACAATTAGAAAAGGAAAGAAACAGTAATAAAAATATAATTGAAAAGTAGGAGGCTACCTAAAATGAATAAAATAATAAGAATGTGGAATCAAAACAGAAAGGTAATTATTATTATAGCATTAATAGTAGTCTTCTGCTTTTTAGTTCTTCAAATATTAAATAATATAGCAAAAGAAAATATAAGAAAACAAAATATGGAAAATACAAGTAATAGTCAAAACATGGAGAATAAAAAGCTTCCAACAACTTCAATTATTACAGGAGAAAAAGTAAATAAGGAAACTACTGAAAATAATGTAAAAGTAATAGAGGAATTTGTTAGTATGTGTAATAAAGGGCAAATAGAAGAAGCATACAATTTGTTAACACCTAATTGTAAAGAAACACTTTTCAAAACAGTTGATGACTTTAGAAATAATTATTACAATATAATTTTTAAGGAAGAAAGAACTTTAAAAATAGAAAACTACAAAAATTCAGTTACTACAAATACATATGCAGTAACATTTTATGAAGATATAATGTCTACTGGAAATGTAAGTAATAGTAGCAATTATAAAGATTATATAACAGTAGAAAAAAGTACAAATAAATTAAGTATTAATAGCTTAATAGAAAGTAAAAGTATAGAAAAAGAAGCTAAAAATAATGGAGTAAAAATAACAGTATTAAGTCAAGAAAAGTATGTAGATTATGAAATATATAAATTTAAGTTTGAAAATAATACAGAAAATACAGTAATGATAGACACATTAAAAACCTCTAAAAGTATATATTTGCTAGATAGAAATGATATAAAATATAGTTCATTTAACAACGAAATAGCAAGTAGCCTATTACAACTTTCTAAATATACAACAAAAACAGTTTCAATCAAATTTAATAAAAGATATGACCCAGTAGATGAAACTAAAAAAGTTATTTTTTCAGATATTATATTAAACTATGAACAATTTAAAGAGCAAAATACAAATGAAAGAGAAAAAATAGAAATAAAGTTATAGAAAAAACTAAATTGCATGCATGAAAAGAGGTGATAATAATGGAAGAGAATGGAGAAATAAACAAAGAAAATCAAAACGCTAATGGAAATAGTGAAATGGAAGGCAAAGGCAAACTTGCCAGAGAATTTAAAGAAGCAAAAGACACAGCACAGGAAGCAGTTAAATTAGTTGGTAGTATAGAATCAGGTAATGTTGTAGAAGCAGTTAAAAGTGCAGCAAAATTAGCAAAGAGTAAGGCCGTTAAAAAGAAAATAAAAGCAGGATTAAGAAACATTTTGATTGGTACACTCATTGTTGTTATACTAGTATCAGCAGTATTTAGTATATTTAAGGCAGTTTATGAAAAAGTAGTAGAATTACTTTCAAGTATAGGAAGAGAGCTAAGGTCTTTTTGGAGATGGATTACAGATGACTATTGGATACGATTAGATGATGATATTGAATATACTACTATTGACGACACGCGGTCAGGAAGTAACAAGAAAAGGAAAATTGGTAGATGAATATATAAGACAATTATCAGACCTAGGTATTTCTCTACATTCACTAAAATTATTAGGAGATTTTGAACTATCAGAAGAAGATAAAAAATTAACAGAAAGAGAATTTATAGAAAAAGTATTAACAGATAGTAATTACAAAAAACAAAAGGAAGTAATAGAAAGATATATATTAGAATTTGTAAGAGCAGATTTAATTACTCAATCAGTACATTTAAGAAGAGGTAAGGATTTAGTAAATCCATATAGTGATAAACTAATAGATGGTGGAGTATATATATATAGAACGCCTGAAAAAGATAAAGATGGAAATAGTGTAGAAATTGACCCAGGTCAATATGATATTATGACTGAAGATAAAGTAACAACAACTACAAATACAAATGCAAGTACAAACACAAATACAGGAAATTCAAATTCACAAGCTAATGGTAGTACAAGCATACAAGAGGTTAACCAAGAAAAATATGTTCAAATGACATATGAATCACCAGAAAAGTTTCAAAAATTAGTAGATGAAAACAGCTCTAAATTAAGATATAAATTTACTATAGACGAAGATGGAAATTTAGTAATAGCACAGTTAAAAACAGTAGTCACAAAAACAAAAGAGAAAGGTGCAATATTTGCGTCAACAGATAAATCTACAACAGTAGAAGATGTATTACATATTGATTATAAAAAGTACATAGAAAAATATACAATGCCATATGAATTTTTAATAAACCTATGTATGATAACACAAAATCCAGAATTTGTATATCATGTAGCAATGCTTGCAAGACAAACAGAAATAAAACTTGTAGTGCAAGATGATACAACAATAGAAGATGTTACAACAACTGAAGAAAAAACATATGAAAGCTACAAAAATATGTCAAGTTCTTCAAGGTCAGGAGCGCAAGTAACATCAAAAGACCAAAAAACAATTGAAACAGAAGTAATAACAACAACAATGGTACCACACCTAGAAATAAAATCAGCAAATACATGGAGTTTTTATGAAACTTATGAATACACAAAAATAACAAATGTAGATGGACCAAACGTACAAGGACCAGTATCAGTTCCATGTGATGTACCAGATACATTGCCAAATTATCACCCTTCAACCACACAAAATGTACTAGCACTAGACATGACATATCAAACTGTACAAACACCTGAATACTGGACAGGAGGACCATGGCTTGTTGAAAATATTGTAACCACAAGTACAACTATAACTACAACAAAATACAACCCAGGAATATTAAAAGATTCAGTAGAAAAATCTAAGCAATTTTTAGGGTTACTTAGAAATAGTACAGGTGAATGTGATCAATCAAATTGCTATGGTAACTCAGAAAAAGTAAAAGAATGTGCAAAAAATGCAGTATTTGATAGAAATGGACTAAATGTAGAATATAGACTACCAAACTCTACAAACAAAGACGCTCCATTAAACAGGTTAATAAGTGGACTACAAGTATTATATGAACTATTAGGAAATAGTTTACATGGAGATAGTGGAAATGAGAATCAAGATGAAATTCATAGCGAATATAAGACAAAAATGACAGGAATAGTAGAACATTTACAATATTTAATGACATTCCCAGATAATGAAGACATAGAAATAGAATATGAAGATGATGAAGACGATGCAATAGATATAGATCCTGGAGACGTTCAATATGAAGATGATATAGAAGATGATGAACTAAAAATATTATACAAAATATGTGAAGCAGAAGCTGGTGGAAGTAAATCAGAAGCTGAAATAACACATGTTGCATGTGTTATATTAAACAGGGTAAAATGTTCACAATGGCCAAATACAATTAAAGAAGTTGTATTCCAAAAAAATCAATTCCAACCAGTTAGAAATGGAGCTTTTGATAAGGCAGTACCTTCAGAGAAAACAAAAAGAGCAGTAGATGCTGCAATATCAGGAGGAGATACTACTGGAGGGGCAGTATACTTTATGACAGAAAAGTCAGCTAAAGATTTAGGATTGCCAATCAATAAAAACGAAAAACATAAATCATACATATATTTATTTACAGACCCTAATACACATGTTTTTCATACAGATTCAAAATCATTAGAAGAATTAAGAGGCTCAACAGGAGGAACTTCACCAGCAACAGGAAAATTGGAAGATGTATTCCCAAATGGAATTCCAACTACACAAGAAGGAATAAGAAAATACTTAACTACAGTACAAGTACCAATAACTAGAAAGGATGGAACTAAAACAACAGCACCAGTTACAATACACAAAGATGTAGCCCAAGACTTAAAGAATGTACTTCAAAAAGCTCAAGACGCAGGTTTCAAAGTATATAGTATAGGAGGTTTTTCTTGGAGAAATGTGGCTCATTCAAGTAAAATGTCTCAACATGCCTTAGGTTTAGCAGTAGATATAAATGTAACAGAAAACTATTGTGTATATCCAAGTACTGGTCAAATAGATGCAGGTTCTTTCTGGGACCCAAGTAGAAGTGAATACTCAATTCCAAAAGATGGAGTGTTAGTTAAAGCATTCAAATCAATTGGATGGGGATGGGGAGGAGACTGGAAGAGCAAAAAAGACTACATGCACTTCTCATTTACAGGAAACTAATAAAAGGAGGTAAACACTTGAAAAAGAATTTACTACCATACTTTATAATAATCATTATTGCAATTATAATAATTATCAGTATGACTCTTTTAATACTAAAAAATAAATTAATAGTAGAAAGTGAAGAAAACCGGACATATAGATTTTAGTAGAGTTGATAAAGTTACAAATAGAGATGAATATTATGCAATAAAAACAATATTAAATAAATACTATAATGCTATTAATTATTTAAATGCAGATATAATAGATTTAGGAATTATAAATGTTGAAACAAAGCAAGAAGAAAAAGAAATAATAGAAGAATATACTGAAGAAGGAATAAAGATACTACAAGATATATTAGATAAAGAATGTATGAGCTATTTAAAACTAAATAATGAAAATATGCTTGATAAATTTGAGAAATATAAGAATTCATATTTCACAATAAAAGATATGTATACTTCAGAAAAAAATATTAATACATATTTGTTCTATGTTGTAGGATTATTAGACGATACAAAAGAATACAAATTAATAGTAAAATTAGATACATATTCACAAACATTTTCAATATACTCTGATGAGTATATTGAAAATAAGGGATATGATGAAAAAAGTATTGAAAAAGAATTTAACATAGAAGGAATAGAATATATACAAAAAAATAATAATAATCAGTATACTATGAATAATATAACAGATGAAATAATGGCAGAATACTATTTATATGATTATGGAAATACAGTAGAAAGAAATATAGAAAATGCATACAAATTATTAGAAGAAGAATACAGAAAGGAAAAATATCCAACATTACAAAAATATAAAGAATATATAGAAAAATCTGATAAAAGATATGCATTATTAGAACTAAAAAATTACTCAGTAAAAGAATATGACAATTATACAAAGTTTGTGTGTAAAGATCAATATGGAGATACTTATATTTTCGAAGATAATGGAATTATGGACTATACATTAAAACTAGATAATTATACCATAATAAGTAAAGAAGATATTGAAGATTATAATAATTTAGAGACTAAGAACAAAGTAAAAACTAATATAACTAAGTTCTTTGATATGATAAATATGGGAGATTATGAACTAGCATATAGTTTACTAGATGAACAATTCAAATTGAATCAATTTAAAACAATAGAAAAGTTTAAAGAATATATAAATAGTGAAATGTTTAAACACAATAAAGTAAGTTTTATTGCATATAGTAATGAGCTTTCACCAATATATGTATATAAGGTGAAACTGAAAGATATAACTAGTGAAAATAGCGAAGAACATAATTATAAAATATTAATAAAATTATTAGAAAACAATAAATTTGTAATGTCATTTAGTCAAGAATAATTTAAAAAAATTGTAAACTTTTAGTAGTTTACAATTTTTTGTTAGTAATATATAATAAATTTAGGTGATAGTATGAACACAGAAAAATTAATAGGAAAAAAAGAAAAAGTAAAAATAATAGGAAAAACAAAAAGTAAAAAATATTATGTAGGAAAATCACTAGAAAATAGCTACAATATATATATAGAAGATACAGGAGACTATAGTGATGATGAACTAATAGGAGAAGAACAAGAATGTTTAATAATAAATATTATAAAAAATAATATAATAGGCTTTATACTAGACGATAGAAAATTTTTAAATGATATAAAAACGATAAGAAATATATTAAAAAACACTGATGAATATGAAAAAATAGAAGATATATATTTAATGGAAAGACTAAAAATAAAAGGTAAGGTGCTAGGTTTATATTTAGTAGATAAAGGTGAAACACGGAAAGTACTATCTAGATACATTAGAAATAGGAACATTAAATAAAAAAATAATAGATAACAATATATTATTTAAAGAAAGAAAAGTAGAAGAAGAATTAGGAAAGCAAATACGAGATGTTGTAATGAGTATAGACTTAAGAAAAAAGGAAATATCTTTAATAAAAGAAAATGAAAAAGAAAAAGACTTAATAGAAAAAGCCTTAGGACTTGAGCCAGAATATGAAATAACATCTATAGCAACCATAAGTTTAAGAGAAAAACTAATAGAAGAACAGAAAAAGAAAACCAAAAAAGAAAACAAAAACATATTAATAAATTTACCTAAAAAACTAAATACTACAAAAGATGTAAATATAAAACAAGAAATGAAAATGAATAGTAAAGTAACAGACATGAAAACCTTAGAGCAAATATTAAAAGATAATGAAAAACTTCCACAAATAAAAAATAAAAAATTTATAAAAATGGGAATAATAGAATCAGACCATAGGGATAATTTACTAGACACAAAAACAGGTGAAAAAGCAAAAGTAAATACAACAAGGTATTCATTTGTAGCAATAGCAAATGATGGAACAGTAGTACCATTAGACTTAAAGCAAGACCACCAAGAAGGAAATAACCCAAATGAAATAAATTATCAAGTAAACCAAAAAGGAGAAGTAGAGCAAGATGATGTAACTTCAAGGTTTAAAATAGGAAGTGGAACATTTGCAGTAAAAAAAGGAGACTATGGCGAAATAGAAGTATATCATTCTCCTAGAAAAACAATAGGAGGAAATGGCGTAGAAGGAAATAAAAGCTTAGATAGACAGTTAGAAACAGACAATGTATGGATAATGAAAAAAGAAGTTAGGGACTTAGCAGCAAAGTATAAAACAGGTTATAGAAGTGTAGAAGAAGGCTACCAAGAGGCCAAAATGCATGAAAATGAAAAAGGCGAAATTATACAAAGCGATAAAATGAGAGTAGAAGACATAGATGGAATAGAAAATACAAAATCACATATTCATGACAATGTAAACTATGAAGATTTGGCAATAAAATGGGGATATTATAAAGAAGGAAAACCAAACTTAGAAAAAGCAAAGCAATTATATGGAGAAAAAAGAAAAGAAAATCCAAAAGCAGAAGAAAAAGAAATAATAGAAATGGTAACAGAAGAATTAGAAGAACAAATATGGCATGAAAGAGAAGGTAGATAGTAAAGTAACAATTTGGGGCTATAATGGTCTTAGGTATTAGCATGATAAAGCCACTTCTGTTTTCCAATAATTACTAAAATCAATATAAAAATTGCTTTACATTAAAAAATGGTTATGCTATAATTTTTTATATTATATAAATAATCTTTATAAACAATTGCTACTAAAATAGTTCAAAAAAATAATCTAAATGATACTACTATATTGAAGAATAGTAAGAAATTGACATATATTATAAAGATATAAAATTTAATAAAGAATGAATAGTGAATAATTAAATATATAATACGAACATAATCGAATGTATTTTTTAGAAGAGGTGTAAACATGAATCAAATATTATATGTAGAAAAAAATAAAAAATCAGGAAAGTTAGAAACTAAAACAACAGTAAAAATTTTTGCAATAATAATTTTAATATTTGGAATAATTCTAGCTATGTTTGGTGGATATAAAATATATAATTCAGTAATAATTGAAGGAAAAAAAGAACCAGTAATAGAAGTAACACAGTTAGAAGGAAAAGTGCAAATAAAAGTAGTGCACAACAAAGCAATAGATAAAATAATATATACATGGAATTCAGAAGAAGAAAATATATTACAGGGAAAAAATAGAAACGAAATAAT
This sequence comes from uncultured Clostridiaceae bacterium, assembly GCA_950096965.1. GTDB lineage: Bacteria > Bacillota > Clostridia > TANB77 > CAG-508 > UMGS1663. The sequence continues at coordinate 54,633 of CATNCV010000001.1, forward strand.
AGAGGAAATAGAAGAACCTTTTGGAAATAACACATTAAATTTAAAGGTAATAGATAAAAATAAAAAAGAAACAACATATCAAAAAGAGTTTTATAGAGAAGAAAAAGATACAACAAAGCCAGAAATAGAATTTGAAGTAGAAGGTTCAAAAGTTAAAATAGTAGCAAAAGATGAAACTGCAATAAGCTATATAATGTATCATTGGAACAATGAAGAAGATACTGTAGTAGAAGTATTAGAAGAAAACGGTAAAAGAATAGAAGAAAGAATATCAATACTAAAAGGAGAAAATACGCTTACAATATTAGCAGTAGATAAAGAAGGAAATGAAACGAAAAAAGAGCAGATATTTAAAGGGGCTAAAAAACCAAATATACAAATAGTACAAGAAAATGACCAAGTACGTATAACAGTAACAGACGAAGAAAATATAAAGAAAATAGATATGAATATAAATGGAAGTACCCTATCAACTGACCCAGAAAATACAGATGTGCCACTTAACTTAAAAGAAGCACAATTTATACAAAAATTATCACCAGGAAATAACACAATAACAATAACAGCTTACAATGTAAGTGGGTTATCAGAGCAAAAAACACAAGAAATAACATTATAATAGCAAGTGAATAGTACTATTTATATAGTAATATTGTAAAAGGCATAGTTTATACTAGTATATGAAAAAATAAAATAAATTACTTACTTAGGAGCAAGCAATTTAACACGTAACGTGGCAAAGCCACTTTAATTCAACTTATTAAAAAACATAAGAAAAAAAGGAGTAACTATGTTACAAGAAATATATGTAATAGATGATAAAATAGAACTAGAAGAAAAACTAAAGAAAATGTTTGAACAAGAAAAAGAATATAGAATAACAAAAGTAGCAAAAGAAGATTTAGATATAGCACTAAAAAATATACCATCACTTATAATTGTTAATGAAAATGATGATACGGAAAATAATATACAAATATGTAAAAAAATTAAATATAATGAAGATAATAGTATAACACCAATTATTATAATTTCAAATAATAAAGAACATAGCCATAAACTAGAAATGTTAGAGTTAGGAGTACTATACTATATAAGATTACCAATAGATGAATCCTATTTATATCATACAATAACTAACATACTAAAACTATTATATGTAAATAGAAGGGTAAGTCCACTAACAGGTCTACCAGGAAATGTACAAATACAAGCAGAAATAAAAAAACGAATATTAAATAAAGAACAATTCAGCCTAATGTATTTTGACTTAGATAACTTTAAAGCATACAATGATGTATATGGTTTCCTAAAAGGAGACGAAATTATAAAATTTACATCAAAAGTAATTTTAAAAAATATGCATAGTGAAGAACTAGAAAATAGTTTTGTGGGGCATATAGGGGGAGACGACTTCATAGCAATTGTACCAGGAGAAAACTGTGAAAGCATATGTCAAAATATAATTGCAGAATTTGATTTTAATGTAAAAAGGTATTATACAGCAGAAGATAGTAAAAAAGGCTATATACAAATTGCAAACAGAAAAGGAATAATAGAAGAATTTCCCCTAACATCTATTTCAATAGGTGTAGTAGAAGTAGAAAGTGGAAAATTTAATAATGTACTAGAAATAGGAGAGGCAGGAGCAGCAGTAAAGCATTTAGCTAAAACAATTCAAGGAAGCACATATGTAATAGATAGAAGAAAAAAGCAACAAAATTCATAAAAAATATAGACATATTATGTAAAAATATTATATAATATGTCTATATTTGTATAATGTAGTAACTAAAAATTCTTTTTTTAATTAAAGGAGGAAAAAATATGGCAAATGAATTAACAGTATATCAGAAAAATGAAGTATTACCATTCCAAAATAATCAATATGAAAATTATCCACGGATAAGTGATATAGAGGAATGTATAAAAGAAACAGTAGTAGGTCAAGATGAGCTAATTAGAAGAATTGCTATTTCACTATATAATGCACATTACATGGGAATTAGATGTGTAGACTTTATAATAGGCGGAAGTGGAACTGGCAAAACTTTAACAATGGAAGCATTTTGCAAAGAAATGGGCTTAGCACATACCATTGAAAATGCAACACAATATACTCAAGAAGGATATGTTGGTGAAAGTGTTGATAAAATGCTAGCTAACCTAGTAAAAAATTCAGGAAATGACTTTGTAAAGGCTGAAAATGGTATCTTAATTATTGATGAAATAGGAAAGAAAACAACAAAAGGCAGAGGAAATAGTGATGGAAGGGATATAAGCGGAGAAGGAGTTATAGATTCACTACTTCCAATATTATCAGGTGCACCAATAAATATTAAGGTACAAAACAGAGAATTTCAGTTTGAAACTAAGAACTTAAAGATATTTTTAATGGATGCTTGCTCTGGTATAGAAAAAGTAAAATCAAAAAGACTAGACGAAAAAGTTTTAGGTTTTCAAATGCCTACTAGCAAAAGCAAAAAGGATTTATCTCCCGAAAAAAGTATATATACAAAAGAAGATTTGATAGAATATGGATTTACTCCAGAATTTGTAGGTAGAATTACCAAAATTCATGTAACAAACCCTATTGAAACTGAAACTTTAATAAAAATACAAAAAGAATCCAAACAATCTGCATTTAGAATATATGCAAGAGGGCTTTGGAATATGGGAATTGAGTTAAAATTATATGACGAATTTTTTAAAGAAATTGCAGAGTCAACATTAAACTATGGAACAGGTGCACGTGAACTTGAAAACATGACAAATTATGTATTTGAAAAAGCGATGTATGAAATTTATAATAGTGAAGATAAGTTTAATATATTAGAATTAAGAGAAGGAATAACAAAGGATAACTCAAATTTTGCACTATATTAAAATAAACAATATAGAAATTTTCAGTTAAAATTTAAAAAAATTAATAAAAAACTAGACATATTAGATAAAAAGTTATATAATATGTCTAGTTTTATGTAACTTTTAACGTTTAATTTTCTTTTTTTAATTAAAGGAGGAATAATATGGAAAATAGAGGGTATATAAGAAGTAACACAGTAAGTTTTGCAAAAGAGAATCTTAAAGATCGTAACACATTATATGATCCATTACCCAAAAGGATGATTGACGAAACAGAAGAACAATATCGACAAAGATTAAGAATATGGAGAGATGAAAAATACCAATTTGATGAGAATCTAGTCCTAGGAGAGCTAGACGAGGAATTTGAGGCTATTCCATATGATGGTGAGGAATGAACACCAATAACTTATTAACTAAAAAGAGTATAAAAAAATAAAACACCTCATATATATTTATGGGGTGTTTTTATATGATAATAATTAATAAGAAAAAATTAATATATGTTAGTTTAATGGTATTTACTACACTACTTGTTTGCACAATGGGAGTAAATAGAATTGAAAATAAAACAGAAAATACATTAGAAACTGTGGCACTGCCAGTAACAAATAAAGTAATAGTAATAGATGCGCGGGCATCGGAATACCAGATGAGCGGAGCACAAAGTAGCAGTCGGAACAACAGAAGCTGAAACAAACTTAAAAATAGCAATGAAACTTCAAAATTTACTTGAGCAATCAGGAGCAACAGTAATACTAACAAGAAGCGATGAAAATGCGATATATGATATAGATAGTAAAACATTAAAACAAAAGAAAATATCAGACATACACAACAGAGTAAAAATAGGAAATGAGAGTCAAGCAGATATATTTGTATCAATACATTTAAACAAAATTCCACAAGAACAATATTGGGGGTGGCAATGCTTTTACAAAGAGGGAAATGAGCAAAGTACAAATCTTGCAAAAAGCTTACAAGCCAACCTAAATGAAGCAATTCAAAAAGAAAATAAACGAGTAGCCATGAAATTAGACACTGTATATATAATGAAACATGTAGAAATACCAATATCAATAGTAGAATGTGGTTTCTTATCAAATAAAGAAGAAGAAAAATTACTATTACAAGATGATTATCAAAACCGTTTAGCTTGGGGAATATATAATGGGATAATAGATTATTTTTATAATAAATAAAAAAGAGAAAAATTCGTATTTTTCTCTTTTTCAAATTAATTAAAAATTAATTTACTTTTTTAGTTCTAGGATATGGCTTAATTTCATTTGTAATTCCTAGAAGATAATCAACAGAAGTATTATTGAACAGATACAAACATAAATAATGGAAAAACAAAAAGGAAGTCAAAGAATAGAAAAAATTCCTATATTAAACCATTGAAATGAGTAATAATAAATAACTAACTATTTTTGAAATTCATAAATTAGAAATTAAAATATAAGGATAGTATAAATTTTCCACACTTAGCAAACAATATGTGTAAAACGTTTGCTAAGAAGTGGAATTTTTTTATAGTATAAGAATTTTACATTTTCTTAGCAATAAAAAAAGGAGCTTAGAAATGTTAAATTCGTTTTTTATGAAAGAGTACAAAAACTTAAATATAAAAGGTGTTACTTTAGATAAATCACAACTAGAAAACTATATGGAAAAAATTGCATCAGACCATATTTTGCAAAATAATAGTAGTAAAGAAACATACCCTATTCCAAAATGCATACAAAACTTTGAAATTATAGAAGAGGTGTATAATTTACTAAATAACCATATAAAATTAGGGCTACCAATACACCCCGCAGGCGAATGGCTTTTAGATAATTTTTATATGATAGAAGAAACCTATAAAATGATAATTAGTCAAATGCCACTAAATAAATATACAAATTTTGTAGGAATTTCTAATGGAACATATAAAGGATTTGCAAGAGTATATGTTATAGCAGCAGAAATTGTAGCATATACAGATAACAAAATTGAAAATAAAATAGTTACTAAATTATTAAAAGCTTATCAAAGAAAAAAGACATTAAGTATGGATGAAATATGGAACATAGGAATATTTATTCAAATAGCATTAATAGAAAGCATAAAAGACATATGTGAAAAAATATATTTTAGTCAAATGCAAAAATATAGGGTAGAAAATATATTAGAAAGATTAATTGAAAATAAAGAAGAATTAAAATTTAAAAATATAGGGGAATACAAACAAAGAGTAAAAGGCTATGGAGAAATGAAATATCCATTTATAGAATATATGTCATATAGGCTAAAAAAATATGGAAAACAAGCATATAGCTTTATAAATGCATTAGAAGAGCAAGTTAATAAACTTCGGAACAACAACAAATGAAGTAATTAGAAAAGAACATTTTGATATAGCTCTAAAAAAAGTAAGTATGGCAAATGCAATACTTAGTATAAAAGAGTTACTTAGAATGGACTTTATGCAAATATTTCAAAATATAAATGGAGTAGAAGAAACACTAAAACTAGACCCTGCAAATGTATATATAAAAATGGACTATAAAACAAAAGAAACTTACAGAAACGAAATAAAAAAATTATCTACAAAAACAAAAATATCAGAAATATATATAGCCAACAAAATACTAGAGCTATGTAGTAGAGAAGGTTTAAGCGAAAAACAAAAACATGTTGGTTATTACTTAATAAACAAAGGAAAACAAGAACTAGTCAGCCTACTTTTAGGAAAAGAAAAGAAAGAAATAAAAAATGAAACAAAAGCAAAATTATATGTAATATGTGTATGGGGCACAAGCATACTAATATCTGCATTACTATCAATATTCATAGGAAAAATAGCGTCAGTAGGAGGCTCTGCCTTTTTAGACCCAGTAGCACCTAATAACCTATCTGCAAAAATAAACTTAGGTGTCACATTACTATTCTTCATACTAACCTTAATACCAATACAAGAAATAGTAATACAAATAATAAGATACATTTTAGGAAAAATAGTAGTGCCAAAACCGATACCAAAATTAGATATACGGAAAGCTAAATGATAGTAAAACATTTGTAGTAATACCAACAATAATAAAAAATAAAGAAAAAATAAAAGAATTAATGAGAAAATTAGAAGTATACTACTTAGCTAACAAAAACGAAAATATATATTTAGCCCTATTAGGGGACTGTTCAGCAGGACCAAATAAAGAAGAAAAATTTGATGAAGAAGTAATAAAAGAAGGACTAAAACAAATAGAAATATTAAATAGCATGTATCCATCAAAAGAAGAAAATATGCCAAAATTTAACTTTATATATAGAAAAAGATTTTGGAATGGAAAAGAAGAATGTTACTTAGGCTGGGAAAGAAAGAGAGGTTTACTAAATCAATTTAATGAATATCTACTAGGAAATGAAGAAAATGTTTTCAGAGAAAACTCACTAGAAAAATGGAAAAAGCAAAACAATATAAAAGAGTTGCCAAAAGTAAAATATATAATAACCCTAGATAGTGATACAGAACTTGTATTAAGTACAGGTTTAGAATTAATAGGAGCCATGGAGCACATACTAAATAAGCCAGAGTTAAATGAAAAGAAAGACTGTGTAATAGAAGGTCATGCTCTAATGCAACCACGAGTAGGAATAAACTTAAATGCAAGTAGAAAAAACTTATTCACAAAAATATTTGCAGGAAGTGGAGGAGTAGACCCATATGCAAATGCCATCTCAGATATATATCAAGATAATTTTGATGAAGGAATATTTACTGGAAAAGGAATATATGACTTAGAAGTATTCTCGAAAGTACTAAAAAATGAAATACCAGAAAATAAAGTCTTAAGCCATGACCTACTAGAAGGAAGTTACCTAAGGTGCCGGCCTTGCAAGTGATATAATGCTAATGGATGGCTACCCATACTCATATGCAAGCTTTAAAGCAAGGCTTCATAGATGGATAAGAGGAGACTTTCAAATATATAGTTGGATAAAAAAATACATTATAGATAAAAAAGAAATAAAAAAGAAAAACCCCCTAAACTTCTTATCAAAATACAAAATATTTGACAACCTAATAAGAGCCATTCACCCAATTTCAATAATGTTATTAATAATTACAACCCTAATAACAGATATAATATATAGAGTTGCTACTATTGGAAAACCAAATGAAGCAAGGATATTAATAACCACTATTAGTCTATCAATAGCTCTAATATCAATAATGATGCCAACAATAATAGACATCATAAATAAAATAATATTTAGGAAAGAAGGAAACAAATACCAGAAAAACTTTGAACCTACAATAAATTCCTTTGTAGCAAGCTTGCTAAGGGGAATTATAGCCTTAGCAGTACTTCCAGACAAAGCCTACATGTCATTAGACGCAATGGTAAGAAGCATATACAGAATAAAAGTAAGTAATAAACATTTACTAGAATGGACAACATCAGAAGATGCAGAAAAATTAAGTAAAAATGACCTAAAATCATACTACAAAAATATGCTTGCAAATATTATATTTGGAATACTAATAATACTTGCAAGCGGAAAAAACATATTACTAATTAGTATAGGTGCATTATGGTTAATAGCCCCAACATTTATGTGGTATATAAGTAGAAAAGAAAAACAAAAAGAAAAAGTAGAAGAATTAAACCAGCAAGAAAAAGAATATCTAATGGAATGTGGAAAAAGAACATGGCAATTTTTTAAAGACATGCTTACTAAAGAAAATAATTATTTACCACCAGATAATTACCAAGAAGACAGAAAACCACAAGCAGTACCTAGAACATCATCAACAAATATAGGACTTGGACTTTTAGCAGTAGTATCAGGTTATGATTTAGGGTATGAAAACCTATATGATACCTTAGAACTATTAAATAAAATGGTGCAAGTAATAGAAAGCCTTCAAAAATGGCATGGTCATTTATATAACTGGTATAATATAAAAACCTTAGAGCCATTAATACCAAGGTATATATCAACAGTAGATAGTGGTAACTTTATAGGCTATGTATATGTACTAAAAAGTTTTTATAAAGAAGCAAGAGAAAAAATATTAGAAGATGAAAACTTAAGTAAAGAACAAAAAGAAAAATATTTAGCCCTAATACCATACTGGGTAGACAAACAAATAAATGAAATACCAATTGCTAAAGCAGACTTCCAAAAATTATACGACAAAGAAAAAATGCTATTTTCAATAGGTTTTGACATAGAAGAAAATAAATTAACACCATCATATTATGACTTACTAGCCTCAGAAGCAAGACAAGCAAGTTTAATAGCAATTGCAAAAAAAGATGTAACCGAAAAACACTGGTATAGTTTAAACAGAACACAAACTGTGCTAAATGGATATAAAGGACTTATATCATGGTCAGGAACAGCATTTGAATATTTAATGCCAAATATAAACATAAAAAAATATGAAGGAAGCTTGCTAGATGAATCATGCAAATTTATGATAGACAATCAAAAAGAATATGCAAAAAAACTAGGCTTACCTTGGGGATTTTCAGAAACAGCATTCAATATGAAAGACTTAAATGGAAACTACCAATATAAAGCAATTGGAATACCATGGCTAGGTTTAAAAAGAGGATTAGAAGATGATATAGTAGTTGCAAGCTATGCCTCAGGCTTAGCACTACCAGAAGATCCAAAAGAAGTTGTAAAAAACCTAAAAGAACTTGAAAAATATGATATGTATAATAAATATGGATTTTACGAATCAGTAGACTATACACCTATGAGATTAAAAAAAGGCAAAAAGTATGAACCAGTAAAAACCTATATGGCACATCATCAAGCATTAATACTGCTTTCTATAGATAATTTATTTACAAACAATATATTACAAAAGAGGTTTAGTAATAACCCAGAAATAGAAGCGGTAGAAATTCTTTTGCAAGAAAGAATGCCAGAAAATATGATAATAACAAAAGAAGAAAAGAAAAAACCAGAAAAGATAAAATATATAGATTACGAAAATTATGCTATGCGAAGCTATAATAAAATAGATAATAATTTAAATAAAATAAATGCAATTTCAAATAATCAATATGTAATAGTAATGGATCAAAAAGGAAATGGATATAGTAAATATAAAGATATACTAGTAAACAGGTTTAAACCATTATCAGAAGAAAACCAAGGAATAGTATTCTACTTAAAAAGCATAAAAAATAAAAGAATATGGACATCTAACTATATGAACTATTTATCAAAGCCAGATAAATATGAAATAACCTTTTCAGAAGATGTAAGTAAAATAAGAAGAATAGATGGTGCAATAGAAACCATAAGCAAAGTAACTACAGCTCAAGAAGAACCAGTAGAAATAAGAAATATTAATATAAAAAATAATGGACTAGAAGAGGAAACCTTAGAAATAACATCAGTATTAGAGCCACTACTTTCGACACCAGCTTCAGCAAACTCACATCCAGCATTTAATAAATTATTTTTAAAGTTTGAAAATGTAGAAGAAAATATAATCATTATTAAAAGAAGAAAAAGGTCACCAGAAGAAAAAGAAATATATATGGCAGTTACACTATACTCACAAAATGAAACTTTAGGAGAAATGGAATATGAACTAGACAAAGAAAAATTCCAAGGAAGGGGAAACTTAGGACTTCCTGACATGGTAAAACACTCAAAACCATTTTCAAAAAATACAAACTTGAGTTTAGACCCAATTATTGCAATAAAACAAACAATAAAAGTTAAGCCAGGAGAAAGTACAAACTTAAGCTTACTAATAGCAGTAAGTGAAACAAAAGCACAAGCAGTTAGTATGGTAAAAAAATATTGTAACTTTGAAAAAATAGATAAAAACTTTAAACTATCTACAGCAAGAGTAGAAACAGAAAGTAGATATTTAGGACTAAACCATAAAAATATAGAAACGTATCAGAATATGTTAGGACTAATATTATACCAAAACCCATTTAAAAAATTATATTTAAAAAACCTACCTAAAAATAACTATGCACAAAGTGAACTTTGGAAATATGGAATTTCAGGAGACTTACCAATTATATTAGTAAAAATGAATGAAACCGTAGATATATATGTATTAGAAGAAGTACTAAAAGCATATGAATTTTATAGGCTAAAAAATATACAAGTAGACTTAGTAATATTAGATGAAGAAGAAAATAATTATGAAAGATATGTAAAAGAAGAAATAATAAATAGTATACTAAACAAAAACCTATCATATATGCAAAATATAAAAGGTGGAATATTCATAATAGAAGATAAAGAGCACACAGATTTACTAGAATTTAAGGCAAATATAATAATAGATGCTAGCAAAGGCGAAGTTTCAAGGCAAATAAAAGACTTAGAAGAAGAATATTTAGAAAGTATAAAACAAATAGGAAATCAAAATGCGAAAGAAATAATACTTGAAGAAGAAAAAATAACCAATAATTTAGATATTCAAAAATTAAAATACTATAATGAATATGGTGGTTTTTCAGAAGATGGAAAAGAATATATAATAAAAGTAAATAAAGAAAATAGATTGCCAACTGTATGGAGTAATATATTAGCAAATGAAAAGTTTGGATGTTTAGTTACAGAAAGCTTAGGAGGATTTACTTGGTATAAAAATAGTAGACTAAATAAGTTATCTGCATGGTCAAATAACCAAGTAACAGATGTACCTTCAGAAGTAATATATATGCAAGAAGCTAAAACGTTAAAAACATGGTCACTAGGCTTAAACCCTATGCCAGATAATAACGACTATACTATAACCTATGGTTTTGGTTATGCTAAGTATGAGCACACAAGTATGGATATAATGCAAACTCTAAAAATATTTGTACCAAAAGAAGATAGTGTAAAAGTAAACTTATTAACTTTAAAAAATTTAGCACCTAAAAGAAAAAAAGTAAAACTAGTATACTATATAAAACCAGTACTAGGGGAAGATGAACTAAATTCTAATGGATATATAGAATTAGAAAATAAAGAAAGTTCAAATACAATAATACTAAAGAACAGGGTAGACGATAAAGATGAATATGCATATGTATCAAGTAGTGAAAAAATAAGTTCATATACAGGAGACAGAAACTTTTTTATAGGAAGCGGAACATTATCAAACCCAGAAGCACTAAACAAATATAGCCTAAATAATGAAAACTCCTTAGGAGCAGATAATATAGTGGCAATACAAATAGAAGTAGAGTTACAAGCATTTGAAACAAAAGATATAACATTCATATTAGGAATGGAAGAAGATAAAATGTCATGTTTAGACAATAGTTATAAGTATTCTAAAATACAAACCTGCATAGCAGAATTAGAAAAAGTAAAAAATTATTGGAGTGAATTTACTAGAAAAATACAAGTAAAAACAAAAGTAGAATCTTTTAATATATTGCTAAATGGCTGGCTTGCATATCAAACCTTAGTATGTAGGCTATGGGCAAAATCAGGTTTTTACCAATCAGGAGGAGCCTATGGTTTTAGAGATCAACTGCAAGATACCTTAGGGCTAAAATATTATGACGCAAACTTAATGAAAAACCAAATAATAAAACACGCAGGGCATCAATTTATAGAAGGTGATGTAGAACACTGGTGGCATGACGAAACCTCAAGAGGAATAAGAACAAGGTTTTCAGATGACTTACTATGGTTAGTATATATGGTATGTGAATATATAAACCTAACAGGAGACTATGAAATATTAAATATAGAAACAACTTATAAAAAAGGAGAAATATTAGAAGAAGGAGTAGACGAAAGATATGACTTATACGAAGACTCCCAAATAAGAGAGCCAATATATATGCACTGCATACGAGCAATAGAAAAAAGCCTAAACTTTGGAGAGCATGGCTTACCAAAAATTGGCTCAGGCGACTGGAATGATGGAATGAGCACTGTAGGAAACAAAGGAAAAGGAGAAAGCGTATGGCTAGGATTTTTCTTATATGATATATTAACGAAATTTGTAAAAATAATAGAAAGAGTAGAAGAAAACGCCCAAGAAAAAACAAATAAAATACAAAAATACACACAAATATTAGAACAACTAAAAAAATCACTAAACACTTATGGATGGGATGGACGTTGGTATAAACGAGCATTTACAGATGATGGTGACGAACTAGGAAGCCTTCAAAATGAAGAATGTAGAATAGATGGAATATCACAAAGCTGGGCAACAATTTCAAACGCAGGAGATAATGACAAAAAATATATATCTATGGAAAGTTTAGAAAACCATCTAGTAGATAGAGAAAATGGAATAATAAAACTACTAGACCCACCATTTGAAAAAAGCAAACTAGAACCAGGTTATATAAAAGCATACTTACCAGGGACTAGAGAAAATGGAGGACAATACACACATGGAGCAATATGGAGTATAGTAGCCGAAACTATGTTAGGTTTTGGAGATAAAGCAGTAGACCTATTTAGAATGATAAACCCAATAGAACACTCAAAAACAAAAGAATCAGCAAACAAATATAAAGTAGAGCCATATGCTATAGCAGCAGATATATATGGAATACGGAAATTTAGCAGGAAGAGGAGGTTGGACATGGTATACAGGTTCAAGTAGTTGGATGTTAAAAGCAGGAATAGAATATATATTAGGACTAAAAATACAAAATAATACCCTAAAAATAGAACCATGTATAGAAAGTAGTTGGGAAGAATATTCTATAAATTATAAATATGGAACAAGTATATACAATATAAAAGTAAAAAATCCAAACAAAAGAAATGTACGGAGTAGAAAAATTTATTCTAAATGGAAATGAAATAGAAGAAAAAGAAATAAAATTACAAGATAATGGTAGGGTATATGATATACAAATAATAATGTAAATTTGCAAAAAATAGAAAAATATGTTATAATGAGTGTAGTTTCTAAGTGAATATGTATAAGAAAGGGTGAGACAATATGAGAAATAAGAACAACATAAAAGCTACGATATATACAGTATTAGGAATAGTGATTGCTATCGCTGCATTGATAGGGATAACATTCCTCTACTTTTCAGGAACAGTTTTACCTGTTTATGTGGCAGGAAGCTATATTCTGAAAAATAGGATAAAGCGGTATGTGCTATATGTAGCATTAATAGTAGTTGCTATAGTAGCAGCGAAGGTAGCTAACTATGGAGCAACGTTTTTAACTAAAAAGTTCCATAAAAGGAAAAGGCGTCAATGACGTCTTTTAATTTTACATTATAAAAAATGAAAATATAATGTAAAAATAGTTATAATTAGCAATAAGAGCTATAAAGACCCCAAAAGTATATTTCATAGTTATAGTTTTAGCAGTCTATTTATTAAAAGGGGAGACTAAAGTAGTATTAGAAAATGGAATAATGTCAAAAAACTTTTTTGGAAATTTTGCTATAACTGAAATAATAGATTTAAATATAAAAATAAAGATATTCCATAAAAATATTTATAGAATTAATAAAATGTATTTAATGAGAAAAAAATAAAAGAATATGTACAAAAGTATTAAAAAAAATTATAATAAAAAAATACTTGTACAAACTAATAATATATGATATAACTAAGGAAAGTTAAAATTCCTAGGGAGGAACATATTATGGAAGATAATAAAAAGACAATTCTAATAGTAGATGATGAAAAAACAATAGTAGACATGCTAGTATATAATTTACAAAAAGAAGGCTATAACACATTAGAAGCAGGGGATGGTGAAACAGCTGTAAATATAGCACTAGAACAAAAACCAGATTTAGTTTTACTAGATATAATGTTACCAAAAATGGATGGTCTAGCAGTATGTAAAAGAATAAGGCAATACTTAAATGTGCCAATACTAATGCTTTCTGCTAAAGATGAAGAAATAGATAAAATATTAGGGCTAGAATTAGGAGCAGATGACTATATTACAAAACCATTTAGTGTAAGAGAACTAATGGCAAGAGTAAAAGCAAACCTAAGAAAAGCAGAAATAGCAGCAAAAGCTATGGAAAGTGGAACAAAGGAAAAAGAAACAGAAGCAGCAAATACAGTAGTAGTGGGTGACTTAAGCATAGACTTAAACAAATTTGAAGTAAAAGTAAGAGGAGAAATAATAGACCTAACACTTCGTGAATTTGAAGTAATAAGATATTTGGCAGCTCAACCAGGTCAAGTAGTAACAAGAGAAACATTACTAGAAAAAGTATGGGGATATGAATATTATGGAGATATAAGAACAGTAGATGTTACAGTAAGAAGAATAAGAGAAAAAATAGAAAAAGATACATCAACTCCAAAAATATTAATAACAAAAAGAGGAGTAGGATATTATATTGCTTCGCGGGAAGTAACAATGTAGTTTAGTTAATAGAGAAGAATGAATAGTGAATAATGAATAATTAATTTTGATAATGAATGTTGAAATACAGTTATTATGT
>CATNCV010000002.1 GCA_950096965.1 uncultured Clostridiaceae bacterium
TATGTAAGTATAAATGAATTAGGAGAAGAAAGCTACAAACAATTCAAAGAAGATGATATAGGAGATATAATAGGAATAACAGGTTTTGTATTTAAAACAAGAACGGGAGAAGTATCAATACATGCTAAAGAAGTAACATTACTTTCAAAGTCATTAAGACCATTACCAGAAAAATATCATGGTTTAAAAGATACAGACTTAAGATATCGCCAAAGATATGTAGACTTAATAGTAAACCCAGAAGTAAAAGATACATTCCTAAAAAGAATACAAATTCTTAGGGAAGTAAAAAACATATTAAACGAAAAAGGATACTTAGAAGTAGAAACACCAATATTAAACACAATAGCAGGAGGAGCAGCAGCACGCCCATTCATAACACACCACAATACATTAGATATGGACATGTACCTAAGAATAGCAAATGAACTATATCTAAAAAGGCTAATAGTAGGAGGCTTCGACAAAGTATATGAAATGGGAAGAATGTTCAGAAATGAAGGAATGGATATAAAACACAATCCAGAATTCACAAACATAGAACTATACTCAGCATATGAAGACTATAACGACATGATGGATATAACAGAAGAAATAATATCAAAAGTAGCGTTAAAAGTATTAGGAACAACAAAAATAACATACCAAGGAACAGAAATAGACTTAGGCACCTCATGGAAAAGAATATCAATGATAGATTCTATAAAAGAAGTAACAGGAGTAGACTTCGGTAAAATAGAAACAGATGAAGAAGCACTAAAAGCAGCAAAAGAGCTAAATGTAGAATTAGACGAATTAAAACTAACAAGAGGAGAAATAATAAACCAAATATTTGAAGCAAAAGTAGAAGAAACTCTAATTCAACCAACATTTATATATGACTACCCAGTAGAAGTATCACCATTAACAAAAAGAAAACCATCAGATCCACGTCTAACAGAACGTTTCGAAGTATTCATAGGAGCAAGAGAATATGGAAATGCATACTCAGAACTAAACGACCCAATAGACCAATATGAAAGATTCAAAAAACAAGCAGAAGCAAGAGAAGCAGGAGACGAAGAAGCAAACATGATGGATGACGATTTCATAAATGCACTAGAATATGGAATGCCACCAACAGGAGGACTAGGAATAGGAATAGATAGATTAGTAATGTTACTAACAGACTCAGCTTCAATAAGAGATGTATTACTATTCCCAACAATGAAACCTTTGGCATAAATAATTGAAAAGAAGTGAGAAATATGTATGAAGAAGCGATAAAAGAAATGGATAAATAAATATATATAGTCTAAAACAGTTACGTGCAACTAACCCAGAATTAGCAAAAAAAATAGCAAGAGAAAGCTTACAAAAATTAGAAATTCTTGATAAAGACGGAAAAATAGCTCCACCATATAATGGGCAAAAAATACACGAAGATGACTTTACAAGGGAAATAGCACAAATGTATCATGGGGAAGATGAGAGATAAAATAGATGATAGAGAAGTATACATGAAAGGTATAGATAATAGTTATCTATATGAGGGCTACTTATTGTTTAAAACAGAAGAGTTATAAATTGTAAAAAAATAGAAAAGAGGAAAAAAGATGTATATGGACATGTATGAAGAAAAGGAGAAAAACTATGAAGATACCTATTAATGTTATACAAAAATTATCCAAAATAAAAAATTCGCTATATGATGACATAAAGATAGAGTATTTATATCATTCGAATAAGTTAGAAGGCAGTACATTTAATATTGAACAATTAAATATTCTTTTAGAAGAAAATATGGTAGTTGGAGAGCACTCAATTAATGATGTACAAGAAACTATTAATTCATTAGAATTATTTGATTTTGTTGTAGAAACTTTAAATGAGAAATTAACAGATAGATTACTTAGAGAATATCATTCGATTTTAAAGAAAAACACAAGCGATGAGAATTATGGGTTTGTAGGAGTATACAAAAAGATTCCTAATAAATTAAGAAGTGTAGATATTAAATTAGCTGAGCCATATGAGGTTGAAGAATTAATTAAAGGTTTATTAGAAAATAAGATAAAAAGTATAGAAAATATAGCTGATTTTCATCAAAAATTTGAACATATACACCCTTTTCAAGATGGCAATGGAAGAATAGGAAGATTTATAATACTAAGACAATGTTTAGCAAATAATATCGACTTAATTGCTATTGATGACGAATATAATAAAGAATATAGAGAAGCTTTATATAAGGCTCAAACTTCAGGAAATTTAGGACAATTAGTCCAAGTATTTGAAAAATGTCAAAAAAGACTTGATGAAAAATTACAAAATTATATGCCAACAATAGAACAACTAACTAAGGAAGTTGAATAATATTTTTATTTAAAAAGGAGATTTAAATGTTTTCATTTGGATACGATAAAAGAATAATATATGTAATACTAGCAATATTCATAATAATGAATATTGGAAGTTACCTTACAAGCCAAGATAAATTATTAAGTTTAGTACTAACATTACCAGCAGTACTAATAGCAATAACATTTCATGAATTTGCTCATGCATATGCAGCAGATAAACTAGGAGATGATACCCCAAGAAGGCAAGGAAGGCTTAACCTAAACCCATTATCACATTTAGATCCAATAGGTTCTTTAATGCTAGTATTTGCAGGTTTTGGATGGGGAAAGCCAGTAGAAATAAACCCAAGGAACTTTAATAGAAACAGAAGTATGTCTGCTAGTGAAGCAATAGTTTCATTTGCAGGACCAGCCATGAACTTTATACTAGCAATAGTATTTTCTATAATAATAGGAATAACATTAATAGTAACTAACAGCTATATAAATATAACTTCATACACAATGCAAATAGTAACTGAAAGCCAAATAACAGCAGTAATAATACAATTGCTAATGATATGTGTATCTGTAAATTTAGGTTTAGGAATATTTAACTTAATACCACTACCACCATTAGATGGTTCAAAAATACTAAGGAACTTTTTGCCATACAATGCAAAAGAATGGATGGATAGAAACTACCAAATATTATATATAATATTTATAGTAATATGGATAACACCAATAGCAGGAATGATAATATCTCCTATAATATCAGGTGCATATGAAGGAATACTAAAGCTTATATTAAATTTGTTTGGAAGAATAATATAATAGAAAAAATAAAATTAAAAGGAAGGTTCTTATGTCAAAGCAAATAATATATCATGGAAGCTATTGCAGAATAGAAAAGCCAGAGTTAATAAAAGGTAAATATACTAAAGACTTTGGAACAGGATTTTACTGTACAATACTAGAAGAACAAGCTGAGAAATGGGCGAAAAAATATGAAACACCAATTATAAATAAATATGAATATAACGAAAATCCAAATTTGAAAATTAAAAATTTTATTTTAATGTCAGAAGAATGGCTTGACTTTATAATTAATTGTAGAAGTGGAAAAAAACATGAATATGATATTGTAATAGGAGCCATGGCAGATGACCAAGTATATAATTATATAACAGACTTAATAGATGGTCAGATAACCAGAGAAGCATTTTGGGAATTAGCGAAATTTAGACACCCAACACATCAAATAGTGTTTTGTACAAAACAAGCATTAGAGTGTATAAAATTTGTAGAAGCAGAGGAGAAATAAAATGGGAGAAACTAAAGAAGAAAATGATTTGTTCTTTACATGTAGCTTGATAGAATATATATCAAGAAAAACTAAAAATAGGAAAGAAACAGTCATTAAGAAATTAGGTGAAGAAAATTTAACAAAAATATATGATTTGGCAGAAATATATCATTCTGAAAATATAGAAAAAGTTTCAGACGAATTTATTGAAAAAGCACAAATAAAAATAGGAAATTATGACCATACATCAGCTTGTAAATATAGAATTCCAACATATTGGGAAATAGGAAAAGTATATAAAAGGCTAATAGTAAGATTAAACAAAGAAAAGAATAATTATATAAAATGTATGATAGAAGTACTATCTTCATGGATTATAGAAAAGATAGACAACTATAATAGTAGCATGTATTATGAAAATCCCGATTATATATATGAATGTTATATACAAGGTAAAATATTATAAATAGTAAACAGAGAATTATATAGGAAATAAATATGATAAATTGTTAAAATAATAAAATAGAAAGAAATGAAAAAGATGAAAGATATATTAATATTAGGAATAGAATCAAGTTGTGATGAAACAGCAGCAGCCGTAGTAAAAAACGGAAGAGAAGTTTTATCAAACGTAATAAGTTCACAAATAGAAATTCACGAAAAATTCGGTGGAGTAGTACCAGAAATAGCTTCTAGAAATCATGTGGAAGCTATTTCAAACGTTGTAAAAAAAGCATTAAAAGAAGCAAATGCAACACTACAAGACATAGATGCAGTGGCATGCACTTATGGACCTGGACTAGTAGGAGCTTTACTTGTAGGGGTGTCATATGCAAAAGCACTTTCATATGCATCAAATAAACCACTAATAGGTACAAACCATATAGAAGGACATATAGCAGCAAATTACATAACACATAAAGAATTAAAACCACCATTTTTAGCATTTGTAATATCAGGAGGGCATACGCACCTAGTACATATAAAAAACTATAA
The DNA here is from genome assembly GCA_950096965.1 of uncultured Clostridiaceae bacterium. Classification (GTDB taxonomy): domain Bacteria; phylum Bacillota; class Clostridia; order TANB77; family CAG-508; genus UMGS1663. The sequence continues at coordinate 4,627 of CATNCV010000002.1, forward strand.
AGAATTTGAAATAATAGGAAAAACAAGAGATGATGCAATAGGAGAAGCTTTTGATAAAGTGGCTAGAGTAATAGGTTTAGGTTACCCAGGAGGACCAAAAATAGACAAGCTGGCAAAAGAAGGAAAACCATGTATACAATTACCAAAAACACACTTTGAAAATTTAGACTTTAGTTTTAGTGGAATAAAAACAGCAGTAATAAACTTAAACCATAAAACACCAGACCTAAACAAAGCAGACTTAGCAGCAAGTTTTGAACAAGCAGTAACAGATGTACTAATAGAAAATACAGTTAAAGCATGTGAAAAGTTAAATTTAAAAACAATAGCACTAGCAGGAGGAGTATCAGCCAATAGCTATATAAGAAATAGATTTTTAGAGTTAGAACAAACAAACAATATAAAAGTATACTACCCAGAACCAATACTATGCACCGATAATGCAGCAATGATAGCTTCAGCAGGATATTTGAGTTACATAAATAAAATAACATCGAATTTGGAATTAAATGCAGTGCCAAATTTAAAAATAACAAATATAGAATAAAAAGTTATATAAAAGGAAAAGAAGTTGTGCAAAAAATAATAAAGAGTTACCTATTTAAGAGAAAATAAAATGATGGAGGGAAGTATATGAAAAAAGCAGAAGAAGTTATGGATGAATTTATGAGAGTATGGAAAAATATGATGAAATATCAAAATATAAAAATAAATCCAGTAGAACCAAACTATGATGAAATTGAAAAAGCATTTAGTGAAGAAAAGAAAATTGTAGCAACATATGAAGCAGGTGAAGTAAAAGAAGTAAGTGAAAATGAAATTACACAAAGAAAGAGAAGAGCAGAATGGATAGAAGGAATAAAAGTAGAAGGATTACCTATTTTAGCAGTAGAAGAAGTAGACAATAAGTTAGTAAGAACAATTGAAAAACAACAAGAAATATAACAAGTAATTAAGACAAATTACTAAAAGGAGAAAGTATGGCAGTATATGTAATAGGAGATTTACACTTGCCTTTTGGAATTGATAAGCCTATGGATATTTTTGGTGAAAAATGGCAAGGGTATACTGAAAAACTAAAGGAAGATTGGAAAAATAAAGTAAAACCAGAAGATACAGTAATTATTGCTGGTGACTTTTCATGGGCAACATATATAAAAGATACATATAAAGACTTTGAATATATATGTAATTTACCAGGAAAAAAAGTAATATTAAAAGGTAATCATGATTACTGGTGGACTACAGTAAAAAGTATGAAACAATATTTAGAAGAAAATAATTTTGAAAATATAGACTTTTTATATAACAATAGTTTTTACATTGAAGATAAAATAATAGTAGGAACAAGAGGCTGGGCTTTATTAGACAGTGAAAACAGTAGTAAAATGATAAAACGAGAGAGCCTAAGATTAGAACTTTCCATACAAAGTGCTATCGAAAACTATGGCGAAAATAAAGAAATAATATGTATAATGCATTATCCACCAATTACAAAAACAAAAATGAAAAATGAATATACATATGACTCTGAATTTTTAGAAATTATGAAAAAATATAATGTAAAAAAGTGTTATTATGCGCACTTACATGGAACTTCACATAGTGATGCAGTAGAAGGAATAGTAGAAGGAATACAATTTTATTTAATAAGCGGAGATTATATAGAATTTAAACTAAAATTAATTGACAAATAAGTAAATATATGTTAAAATAATAAACTGTAAGCCGCCTGAGTCGGGCTCAAAATGCTAAATAATATTTAGCTGCCTAGTATTTTATGCTTAGCGAGTATACATATAAAGGGAGGTGTACGTTAATGTACGCAATAATTGAAAGCTGTGGAAAGCAATACAAAGTATCAGAAGGAGATGTAGTATTCTTCGAAAAATTAGATACAGAATTAGGTAAAAAAGTTACTTTTAAAGAAGTAGTATTAGTATCTGATGACAAAAAAGTAGAAGTAGGTGCTCCTTACGTAAAAGGTGCTAAAGTAGAAGGAAAAGTAGTTGAACATGGTAAAGGTAAAAAAATTATAGTTTACAAATATAAAGCTAAAAAGAACTACAGAAGAACACAAGGACACAGACAACCATATACAAAAGTTCAAATTACAAAAATAGCACTAGCTGCTGAAAAAGCTGCAAAAGCAGAAGAACCAGCTACAACTAAAAAAGCTACTACAAAAAAAGAAACAGTAGAAGCATAAGTTAATTAGTAAATAATAAAGAGATATAAAAAACAAAACCAAGAAGGGAGTGAGAAAAAATGGCTCATAAGAAAGGTCAAGGTAGTGTTAAGAACGGTAGAGACAGTGAGTCAAAACGTCTTGGGCTAAAAAGAGCTGACGGACAATTTGTTCTAGCAGGAAATATCCTAGTAAGACAAAGAGGAACAAAATTCCATCCAGGAACAAATGTAGGAATTGGAAGCGATGATACATTATTTGCATTAAAAGATGGAACAGTTAAATTTGAAAGATTAGGAAAAGATAAAAAGAAAGTAAGTGTTTACCCAGAGTAAGAGGAAGTACAAGCTTAAATGAAAAGGAAGTAAAAATCCCATAAAAAATGAACGAAAATATTTCGTTCATTTTTTATGGGATTTTTATTTCTCATTTTTATTAATTATTTAACATGTCCATTTTCAATTGGGAGAGGGTGCACTTCTCTATCAGAACCTTTAATGCAGAAGTTTTTTTTATCTTTATGATAAAAACGAAAATCTTCATATAGTATATCATCTGGAAGCTGGACGTGAGATGTATATTTGCCATCATAAATAGTCTTTTCATTTTCTTTTTTCATATATTATACCTCCTTAAAATTATTTTTAGAAGTTCATATAAATTCATATATATTATTTACCAAATTTGTATAGAAAAGTCAATAGATAGAGTAAATTTAATAGTAAAACTAAAAGATAGTTTATATATAATAAGGAACAAGAAATAGAAAATATTAAATAAAATAAATAATAATCATATAAACAACAATTAGAACAGCATAAATTTGAAAATAACAAAAAATGATAAAATATATAAGGTCAAAAATAAAAATAGATAATTCGAGATATAAGCAATTAAAAAAATAGCTATATATCGCAGAGCTCTTGACTTTCTGATACTTTAATGCGATAATATTATAGAATAAAAGGAGAAAATTTTTATATGGAAATAGAAAGAGCAAAAGCAATAATAGAAGCAATATTATTTGCATGTGGAAGAGAAGTAAAAATAAATGAATTAATGTCAGCATTAGAGCTTAGCGGTGAGGATGTATTGAATATAGTAGAAAGCTTAAAAGCAGATTATGAAATATCAAATAGAGGAATTGAAATAATAAGAGTAAATGATGGTTTTCAATTAACTACAAAAAAAGAATATTATGAATATATATATCCAATTTTTGATAAAAGAAGTAAACCAAACTTAACAAATGCAGCATTAGAAACACTATCAATAGTAGCATACAATCCAAAAATAACAAGACCAGAAATAGAAGCAATACGTGGAGTTAACTCAGATGGAACAATGTATAAGCTATTAGAATATAACCTAATAGAGGCAGTAGGTAAAGCAGATGCCCCAGGAAGACCAACAATGTATGAAGTAACTTTAGACTTTTATAGAATGTTCGGTTTTTCAAACATGGAGGAGCTACCAGAACTTCCAAGATACAAATTAGACGAAAATCAACAAATAGTTATAGATGAAATAATAGAAGAAAATAAGGAACAAGAAGAAATACAAGAAACTGAAGAAATAGAAGATATTAATAAAGAGAACAATAGTAAAGAGCAAAAAGAAATAAAAAAAGAAGAGCTAAGCGAAGAACTAAATGAGGCTCCAATGCCCGAAAGGGAAGAAGAGCAAAATAATGAATGATGAATAATGTAGAAACGGTAGATAGGGTAGATAGGGGTCGGTTCCTAATCGGAAACAAGATAGAGAAGGACTAAAAAGGAAAAACAAAAATAATCTGGATAGATTAGGAACTGTTTTCTATCGGAAGCAAATAAGAAAAAATAAAAAAGGAGAGAAAATAAAAAAATGAAAAATAAAGCAATAACACCAAGGAATGAAGATTTCGCAAAATGGTATACAGATGTAGTAAAAGCTGCACGTTTAGCAGCATATTCAAACGTAAAAGGATGTGTAGTAATAGAGCCAAATGGCTATGCAATATGGGAAAAAATGCAAGCAACACTAGATAAAATGTTCAAAGAAACAGGCCATAAAAATGTATGTATGCCAATGCTAATACCAGAAAACCTAATGAGAAAAGAAGGAGAACTAATAAATGGTTTTGCACCAGAAGTAGCATGGGTAACACAAGGAGGAGAAAAAGAATTAGACGAAAGAATGTGTATAAGGCCAACATCAGAAACATTATTTAGTGACTACTATGCAGGAATAGTAAAATCATATAGAGACTTACCAATAAAATATAATCAATGGTGTAATGTATTAAGATGGGAAAAAGAAACAAGACCATTCCTACGTTCAAGAGAATTTTTATGGCAAGAAGGACACACAATACATGAAACTAGCCACGAAGCAGAAAATGAAACAAATCAAATGTTAGAAATATATGAAAAATTCTTTAAAGAATATTTAGCAATACCAGTAATAACAGGAAGAAAAACAGAAAAAGAAAAATTTGCAGGAGCAGAATACACATTAACAGTAGAAGCACTAATGTATAATGGAGTATCACTTCAATCAGGAACATCACACTACTTTGGGCAAAAATTCTCTAAAGCATATGATATATCTTTCTCAAATAGAGAAAATGAGCAAGAATATGTATATCAAACATCATGGGGAGTAACTACAAGAATGATAGGAGCACTTATAATGGTACACAGTGACGAAGCAGGTTTAGTATTACCACCTAAAATAGCACCAAGACAAGTGGTAATAGTACCAATAGGTGAAGCAGAAGAAGTTAAAAACTTAAGCCAAAAAGCATATAATGAACTAAAAAATGCAGGAATAAGTGTATACATAGACGACTCAGAAAAATCACCAGGTTTCAGATTTGCAGAGGGTGAAGTAAACGGAATTCCAGTAAGAATAGAAATAGGAGAAAGAGACCTAAAAGAAAACAAAATAACATTTGCACGTAGAGACACAAGAGAAAAACTAGTAGAAACAGCAGATGTAGACTTTGCAGAATATGTAGAAAAACTATTAGAAGAAATACAAAATAACCTATACAATAGAGCATTACAAAGAAGAAATGAACTAACATACGAATGTACATCTTTAGAAGAAGTTGAAAAAATAATGAACGAAAAACCAGGTTTTGTAAAAGCAATGTGGTGTGGAAGTGAAGAATGTGAACTAAAAATGAAAGAAATAAAAGGCACAAAATCAAGATGTATACTAGAAAACGAAAAACACATACATGATAAATGTATAGTATGTGGAAAAGAAGCTAAACATTTAGTAGTTTGGGGAATTCAATATTAAAAATGAATGAATTAACCACTAAAATACAATAATAAGCATTAAAGGAGGAAGTAAAAAATGTTACTATCTGAAAAATATGATAAAACAATAATAAATGATAGGATATATGATACAGTATTACTTGCAGATGTAGTAGAAATACAAGGTGAGAAATACCTTATATCATCAGGATATTTATTTGATAGTAAAAAAATAAATTCAAATACAAACCTTATTGAGCAAAAGTATATAAATGATACATTTTTTAAAAGGGATAAGACTTCTGACATTGATGCTTATTATTTAATATATAATATGGATAAAAAAGAAACTATAAAAAATAAAAAACAATTTATAGAAGCTAATAACCTAAATAAAATATTAAAGTTAGATAGAACAAAATGTGAAAAAGTAGAAATAGGAAAAGACTTTGGATACAAAATAAATACAATTAGTGAAGAATATATATTTATGGAAATGCAAGATGAAACTGCACCATACTTATTAATTAAAAACGACAAAAATGGTTTATTTGCAGAAAATATGATAACATTTAATACAGAAAAAAATAAAGCAGATATAACAAATGGATTTAACTATATAGAAGAAAAGACAAAAGAAATGGAAAGAGTAAATGTATTTAAATTAGCAAATGACACTAATACATTTTTTAAGAAAATAGTATTAAACAATGGAACAAAGGAAGAAATTTAAATAAATGGAAGTAGTAACTAATGAAAAAAGAAGTAACCAAATAGATATTCACACACATTCCACTCATTCAGATGGAACTTTTGAAGTACCTCAAATTTTAGAAAAAGCAGAAGAACTAAAACTAGCAATACTAGCTATTACAGATCATAATAGTATTGGTGCATATGATGATATACAAAACAAAGAAATAAGAGAAAAGTTTAAAGGTACAATACTTCCAGGCTGTGAAGTAACTACAACATACAATGGTGAAATAATAGAAGTATTAGGTTATGGTTTTGACTATGAAAAATTTAGAGAAGAATTAGCTAAAAATACTTTATCAGATAGAGATAGGAGACTAAGAAGATACAAAGTAAGTTGTATAACAGTTGATACTTTAGAAAAAAGAGGAATGAAATTTAGAAAAAACTTTGGAGAAGAAATATACAAAAATCCAAAGCAATTTTACGATACAAGAAATGAAGCAGTAATGGATGCCATATTAAGAGAAATAAAGAGTTTTCCAGAAAATGAAAAATTCTTTGAAGGTAAAGAAAATATGGAAAAAGTAACAGCAAAAGAATTTGTAAGGAAAATGATATATAACCCTAAAAGTAAATTGTTTATAGATCAAACTAATTTGTATCCAACATTAGAAAAAGTAATAGAAATTATACACAATAGTGGAGGAATAGCATTTTTAGCACATTTACACGTTTATTCAAAAACAATTGAAGAAAATTTAACAAATATAGTAGATAAATATGAATTAGATGGCTTAGAATGTTACTATACAACATTTTCCAAAGAACAAATAGAAAACTTAAAAAAATTCTGCAAAGAAAAAGGCTTATATATGAGTGGAGGTAGTGACTTTCATGGTACAAGAAAACAAAATCATGAACTAGGAATTGGAAGTGGAGACCTATATGTACCAAAAGAAATAGTAGAAGAATGGATAGATAAATTAAAAGTTGTATATAAATCAAATGAAAATGAAATAGGAGAAAATACTATGGAAGAAAAATTTGAGATAATGCCAATAGAACTAAATACAGATGCACACAACCACACAAGGGGCTCAGATGGAAGACAAACAACATTTAGAACTATGCTTAGAGCATATAATAAAGGAATTAATACAATAGCAATAACAGATCATGATAGTGTGAAAGGTTTTAGAAATTTAGAAAGAGATATGTATTCTGTTATGGGAACTATAAGAGAAGATAAATCTTATGATACTTCAAAGATATTGGAAATGCTAGAAAATATGCATATAATAAAAGGTACAGAATTAATAACTTCATATAATGGTGTTATTATAGAAGTGTTAGGGTATAACTTTGATATTGAAAAAATGGAAAGTGAGATAGCAAATTTAAAAACTACTGTTAAAGAAAAGCCATATGAAGCTTTATATAAAGGTTTTAATAAAATAATAGATGAAAAAGGTTTAAAATTTGATAAAACTGTTTTAGATGAAGCATATGAAAAAATTAAAAAAGAAGGAAAAGGTGGAGTAGTTGGTCCATTCTATAATGAATTAATAAAACATGAAGAAAATAAAAAATTACTAAAATATACAGATGAAAACGGAGAAGAAAAAGAAGCGGATACATTAAAATTATTTATAAATAAACACTTATATAACAAAGAATCTCCTTTATTTGTAGATATGTCAAGTACAAGACCAACATTCAAAAATACAATAGATGCAATTCATAGAGCAGGAGGACAAGCTTTTTTAGCACATGCAGGAAGATATAAAGATAAAATGCCAGTAGAACAATATATTGATGATATGATACAACAGGGGCTAGATGGTTTAGAAGTATACTATCCAGATCATACCGATGAGTTTAGACAGTTTTTATTAGGAAAAGTAAAAGAACATGGAATTAAAGCTTCAGGAGGAAGTGATGACCACCACGCTATAAAAGAAGGAATACAATACGAAACAGGAAGAGTAGCAGTTCCAAATATTCCAGAAACAAGTTGGATTTTCGAAACTTGTCAAACTGGAAAAGACTTCTTAAATGAATCTATAGAAATTGAAAAAGCTATAAAAGAGTTAAGAGAATTAAAAGAAGTTAGAAGCAAGAAAGTTAAAGAAAATAATGAACTGGATATACAAATAAATGAAAAACAGGAAATTTCTAGATAGGAGGCTTTATTTATGTTTGAAAAAATAAAAAATATATTAAGAAGATTATTAAAAAAGCAAAAGCTACTAGAAGAAAACATACTAGGAACTGAAGCCAAAACAAATGAATTTAAGAAAGAATTAATAGAAAATACACAAATTTATAATACTCAAAAAATGTATGAAGAAGGAAAAATAACAGAAGATGATATGCAAATTAGTGAAATACGAAAATTAATAAGTGTATATAAAGAGCAGATAAATGTGCTAGATAAAGAAATTGCAATTAAAAAAGCAAATATTTAAAATATTATATATACAAAGAAAAAAGGAACCATTAAGGTTCCTTTTTCTTAGAAACAATGCACATATCCATCCCTGTACGAGGATCCTCACCAGGAAAATAATCGAAGTTATTTTCTATGCAGAACTCCTGAATTGCTGAAAATGAGAGCCAAACCATATGCTTAGGATTTCCATCATAAGTTTGAAGTAACCCATTTTCATTTTCAATACCATCCTCTTTAAAAATCTTAGATGTTTTTAAAGAGTTAAGAGCATTATAAAGCGCTGCCTTCTCCAAGTAAGGATTTACGCCTGTAGGAATTTCAATTCTCCGATCAAATAACATATTAAATGCCTCCTTTAATCATATAAAAACCACATTGATAAATTAATTATATCATATTTACAGTAATATAACAACAAAAAATGAATATTTGATAACATAAAATAACAAGCATAGAATAAAAACTATACTTGTATTAGAAATACATCTATATTTATACCAATTATTATATTTTTTCCTCATCTATAACTTTTGGCAATTTTATTGAATTATTTGCATATATTTTATCTATTACTTCTTCAACTGTACTACATTTATTTGAAACTTTATTCTTAACAGTTTCTTCTCCACTTTCCATGCAAAAGCCATTAAAAGCTTCTAACATTTTCTTTAGCAATATTGCCTATAGAATAATTATTTATAATATTATGATTTTTATCTAACAAAGTAGCACCATGATTTATAATTAAATAATCATACTCAATATTAAATTTATCTAATAGTTTAGTAAAGTCATAAAAAGGCCTGCCAGTAGCAATAGCAAATATATTACCATTTTTTCTAAATTCCTTTACTTTTTCTATATTGTTTTTCATACTTTCATCATCAGTATGAAAAGTACCATCATAATCACTAATTAAAAATTTCTTCATAATTCGCTCCTTGAATTAATTATATTTTAAAATATAACATAAGTACACATTTGTGTAAATAGAATAAAAAATTTTGTCGAAAAAATTTTTGAAAAAACATTTGAAATCATTGACATAATATAAAAATAAATATAGAATAATAAAAGTAAAGGAGAATTGGAATATGAAATTCACTGAAACAGATAAAAAAGAAATTAATAGAATATTAGCAGAAGTTGAAGAGGAACAAGCACAAAATGAAAATACATTATATTCATTTGATGAAATCGCAAAAGAAATATTATTAAGACTAGAGAAAGAAGAAAAAGAATATAGACTACGAAATATATGTTACTAAAAGAGTGAGAGAAGATCTTTATCAAATAGAATATTATATAAAATATGAACTTAAAAATGCAATTATTGCTAAAAAAACTATTAATAATTTAATCAATAAAATTTTAATCTTAAAAAGTTTCCCACGTATTGGGAAAAAGTATGATGAAATAATGAGATTTATCACATATAAAAATTTTTTAATCTTTTATGAAATCCGAGAACAAATAGTTATAATAAAAACCATAATACATAGTAAAGTCAATTTATAAAAAGAAAATTACTAAAATATATAGGTTTTAACGAAAAATTGCTTATAGAATAGAAGAAGTATAGAAAAAACAGTAGACAATTTTAGTAAATTATCCACTGTTTTTAAATAATTGATTATTATCCTAGCATATGTCGTTTTCATTGGACTGTTTTTGTTTCATTCGCTCTTGCAACCATCCAACAATATCTTTGCGGAAAAGTCGAGCAATCATTGCGACCAAGAAGAATATAATCACAACTACAAGAAATACAACAATAAAAACAACTGCTATTGCTATGAAAATAAATACTAGTATTTATAGAGTGATATTTAATAAACAAGTACAAATGAATAATACAAAAAATTTCCAAAACTATTGCAAAAATAAGTAAAATACTTTAAAATGAAATGGTTAAATAAGATTATAAAGGAGAAAATGTAAATGGCAGATAAATTAATTATAGTGGAATCACCAGCAAAAGCCAATACAATAAAGAAGTTTCTAGGAGGAAGTACAAAAGTAGTTGCTTCAATGGGACATATACGTGATTTACCAAAATCAAAGCTAGGTGTAGATTTAGAAAATAATTTTGAACCAGAATATATAAATATTAGAGGAAAAGGAGATTTAATAAAATCTTTAAAAAAAGATGCAAGCCAAGCAAAAAAAGTGTACCTTGCAACTGACCCTGACCGTGAAGGAGAAGCAATAGCATGGCATTTAGCACATATATTAAATATACCAGAAGACAGTATATGTAGGGTAACCTTTAATGAAATAACAAAAGAAACAGTACAAGAAAGTATAAAAAAACCACGTAAAATAGATATGAACTTAACAGATGCGCAACAAGCACGTAGAGTTTTAGATAGAATAGTGGGGTATAAAATAAGTCCACTTCTATGGAAAAAAGTAAAAAGAGGTTTATCAGCAGGAAGAGTACAATCGGTAGCAGTAAAACTAATAGTAGATAGAGAAGAAGAAATAGAAAAATTTATACCAGAAGAATACTGGAATATATATGCTACACTATTAGAAGAAAAAACAAACAAAACATTTGAGGCGCATTTTTATGGAAAAGATGGTAAAAAACAAGAAATACATTCTAGCCAAGAAGTAGAAAAAATACTATCAGACATAAAAGATGGAAAATATATAGTAAATGACATAAAGAAAAGTGAAAGAAAAAGAACACCAGCACCACCATTTACAACAAGTACAATGCAACAGGAGGCTTCAAGGAAACTAGGCTTTACATTAAAGAAAACAATGAGTGTAGCACAGGGGTTATATGAGGGTGTAAAAGTACCAGAAAAAGGAGTAGTAGGTCTAATTACATACATGAGAACAGACTCTACAAGAATTTCAGAAGAAGCAAGAAATGCAGCAAAAAAACATATAGTAGGTGAATATGGTGAAAATTACTATGAAAATAGATACTATAAAACCAATAAAGATGCACAAGATGCTCACGAAGGTATACGTCCTACATATGTAGAACTAGAGCCAGATAAAATAAAGGATTCACTAACAACAGACCAATATAAGCTATATAAATTAATTTACAATAGGTTTATAGCAAGCCAAATGTCAGCAGCAGTATATGATACAGTGGCAGTAAATATAAAAGTAAATAACTATGACTTTAAAGCAAATGGTCAAACACTAAAATTCAAAGGTTTTATGACATTATATGTAGAATCTGAAGATAACAAAAAAGATGAAAAAGATATATCAATACCAGAACTTGAAGTAGGTGAAAACCTAAAAGAAAAGAAAATAGAGCCAAAACAAAGCTTCACAGAGCCACCACCAAGATACACAGAAGCAAGCTTAGTAAAAGCACTAGAAGAAAAGAAAATAGGAAGACCAAGTACCTATTCTCCAACAATAACAACAATATTAGAAAGAAGATACATAGAAAAAGAGCAAAAACAGTTAAAACCAACAGAACTAGGAAGAGTGGTAAACAAGCTATTAATAGAAAACTTTGGAGATATAGTAAACGTAGAATTTACAGCAAAAATAGAAGAAGAGTTTGACGAAATTGCAGATGGAAAGCAAGCCTGGAAAAAAACAATACAAGAATTCTATGCACCATTTAAAGTAACATTAGAAAAAGTAGAAAAAGAACTAGAACACGTAAAACTAGAAGACGAAGTAAGTGATGTTGAGTGTGATAAATGTGGAAGAATGATGGTATATAAATATGGAAGATACGGAAAATTCTTAGCATGCCCAGGTTACCCAGAATGTAAAAACGCAAAACCAATAATAGAAACAATAGATGTACCATGTCCAGTATGTGGGGGAGTAGTACAAGTACGAAAAACAAAAAGAAAAAGAAACTACTACATATGTGAAAATAACCCAGCAAGTTGTAACTACATCTCATGGAATAAACCACAAGTAGGCGAAAAATGGGAGCCAAAAGAAGTGGTAGAAGTAGAAGAAAAAAAAGCAAAAGTAACTAAGAAGAAAACTACGAAAAGGAAAACGAATAAAAGTAAGAAAAAATAAACAATAACTTAATGGAAGAAAATTAGATGATAAAAACAAAATCACGAGAACATAAAAATTCTCGTGATTTTGTTTTCTTAGAAACAGTTGCAATAATTATACAACTATTGTATGGGATTAAGATGTAAATGTTGAATTTTCTAATTCTTCATACTCAGTCATCATTCTACTTAATTTATTAGAAAGAAACTTTATTTCAGTCAACATTTTTTCTAATTTTGATAATTTACATATATTGAATAATTCATTTTTGCTATATACAGTACCTGTTTGTAATTGACAATAACAATTATCATCGTCAATTCCAATGGCAATAATTTCTTGATCTACCATAACTAAATCACAATTTAGTGGAAATGTTATAAGATTTGAAGAGATATTTGTTAAATAACCTTCAAACTTTTTTGAATCATAACATAATGCCAAACCAAGTGCTTCCATTTGTTTTTGGGTAACAGGTCTAGTACAACAATAAATAATATCTGGATTACAAGATAAATTTAATTTATACTGCGTATGATCTGAGTCATAAGAGATCCAGATTTTCTCTAAGGTAACATGTTTAATAACTAATAAATTCCGCATAGTAAACTCCTTTCATTCAGTTGAATATGTTTGGATACATTAAAGTTTCTAAATAACATTATATTGTGTTTTGCATAATTTGTAAAGAGGCTGATGAAATCTTTATGTATATTAATATTTGCGACATTTTAACTTCTAATTTTTTTGTATGTTTTTACTCGTTTTTGACTTGTAAAATCCATTAAAATGATATATAATAAATCACTAGAAAAAATGAGAAGTAGGAGAATAAAATGGTAGTAAATCCTGATATAATAGAAGAATTGTGTGATGATGCTGGAACTGCAAGAGTAGAAAGAGCAAGGGAATATGTAAAGAAGAAAAAGGTGAAAATAAAAAAAGTAGTATATGATAACCAAAGTAATTTTGAAATTCGCTCTCATGTATTAGGTAATTTTGATGATTATGATGTATATATAAAAGTAACTGATGGAGAAATACACGAAGCAGACTGCGATTGTGCAGATTATAATCAAAATTTTGTTACTTGTAAACATATATTAGCAAGTATAATGGAATTTAACCATAACAGTAATTATATTAGAATTTTTTCAGGAGAGCAAAGCTCTAAAGATACCGATATATCAATATATAAAGCTTTTAACCAAAACAAGCATAATGAAAAATATAGAACATTCAAACAATTAATAAATGAATTTCATCATGCAAACTATGATGAAAAACAAAATACAAACAATCAAATAATTCCACACACTATAAAACTAGAAACAAAACTAATATACAACTCATACACAAAAAGCCTAAAAATGGAGCTAAAAATAGGAAATAAAAGTATGTATGTATTAAAAAGCCTTCCAGAGTTTTATGATAGAATGATAAACGAGGAATATTATAGCTATGGAACAAAGCTTGCATTTAAGCATACAAAAGAAGCATTTGAGAAAAACTCACTTCCAATATTAGAATATGTTTTAAAATATGCAGAAATAATAAAATACGCAAATGAAGTAAGGAATAGCTATTCATACTATGGAAGTACTTTAAATGATAGGCATATAACAATATCAAATTCTGGAATAGATGAACTTTATGAGGTATTTAAAGGAAAAAGTATAATATGGGAAAAAGATGGAATTGGGTCAAGCCTATTTATAAGTGACGAGAATCCAGAAGTAAAATTCTATGTAGAAGAAGTAGAAAAAAATGAATATAAAATGTACCCTAATATAGATATATATGAATATGAAATAATTAAAGGAAGAGATTTTTGCTATCTTTTAATGGATAATATATTATATAAATGTACAAAAGAATTTAAAGAAAACGAACTAAAATTATTACAAATATTTAGAGCAAATTTTCAAACAGAAATAACATTTCCAAAGCAAGACTTACCAGAACTTTTTTCACTAGTATTTCCAAAAGTAAAGAAAAGTATGGAACTTGAAAAGCTAAATAAAGAAGAAATAGAAAAATATATTCCACAAGACTTATATGTAAAACTATACTTAGACTATGATAATAGAAATTATATAACAGCAGATATAAAATTTGTATATGGAGAGGAAGAATTTAATCCATTATTAGAGCCAGAAATAAAAGTAGCAAGAGATATAGCAAAAGAAGATGAAGTACTAGAGCTGTTTAGAAAAGATGGTTTTATGCTAGACGTACAAAATGCAAGGCTAATACTTGCAAATGAAGAATCGATATATAATTTTTTAGAAACTGAGGTAGAAGAATATATGCAAAAGTTTGAAGTACTAGCTACCGAAAACTTCAAACAAAAAGAAATAAGACAGCCAAAAGTAGGAACATTAGGAGTACGAATAGAAAACAACTTACTAAAAGTAGATTTTGAAAATATAGACTTTGATATAAAAGAACTAAAAGATATTATGGCAAAATACAAATTAAAGAAAAAATATCATAGATTAAAAGATGGAAGTTTTATAAAACTAGAAGAAAACGAAACAATTGATTTTATAGATGGAATAACAGAAAGTATAGATATAGACTATAGCCAAATAGAAAAAGGTGAGCTACATCTGCCAGTATATAGAAGTATGTATTTAGATAGGCTACTTCAAAATGTAAAAAATACATCTATAATAAAAAATGATGAATATAAAAATTTAGTAAATAAAATAGAAGAAAGAGAGACAAATGGAAGTATAGAACTTCCAGAAAACTTGAATGCAGACTTAAGAACATACCAAAAGGTAGGGTATGAATGGCTAAAAGTGTTAGATGAATACAAATTTGGAGGAATTTTAGCAGATGATATGGGGCTTGGAAAAACACTTCAATTAATAGCAGTAATACTTTCATATATGCAAGAGGAAAAAAGCCCAAAGCCAAGTATAGTAGTATGCCCAAGTTCACTTACACTAAACTGGGAAAGTGAAGTAAATAAATTTGCAAAAAGCTTGCAAGCATTAGTAATAAGAGGAACTCTAAATGAAAGAAAAGAGCAAATTAATAGTATACCAAATTATAATATAGTTATAACATCATATGATTTATTAAAAAGAGATATAGAACTATATGAAGAACTAAATTATGAATTCAAATATATAATAGCAGATGAAGCACAATATATAAAGAACAATAATACACAAAATGCAAAAGCAATAAAAAAGATAAATGCTGAGACTAGGTATGCACTAACAGGAACTCCAATAGAGAACTCACTTTCAGAGCTATGGTCAATATTTGATTATATAATGCCAGGATATTTATTTAGTTATAAAAAATTCAAAGAAAACTATGAAATGCCAATAGTAAGAGATGAAGATAATGAGCAAATGAAAAAACTAAAAATGTTAATAGAACCTTTTGTATTAAGAAGAATAAAAAGTGAAGTACTAACAGAACTTCCAGACAAAACAATAACAGTATTAAATAATGAAATGCAGGAAGAACAACAAAAAATATATATGTCATACATGCAAAGTGCGAAACAAGAAGCAATGGATACAATAAATGCAAATGGTTTTGAAAAAAGTCAAATAAAAATATTAGCACTTTTAATGAGGCTAAGGCAAATATGTTGCCACCCTAGTTTATTTATAGAAAATTACAAGGGAGAAAGTAGTAAATTAAACCAATGCACAGAACTTATAAAAGATGCGATAGAAGCGGGCCACAAAATACTATTATTTTCAGGGTACACAGGAATGTTTGATATAATAGAAAAAAGCCTAAAAGAGCAAAATATAAAATACTTTAAACTAACAGGAGCAACAAAAGTAGGAGAAAGAATAAAACTAGTAGATGAATTTAATGAAAATGATGAAATAAAAGTATTCCTAATATCACTAAAAGCAGGAGGAACAGGCTTAAACTTAATAGGAGCAGACATGGTAATTCACTATGACCCATGGTGGAACATATCAGCTGAAAACCAAGCAACAGATAGAACATATAGAATAGGCCAGAAGAAAAACGTTCAAGTATACAAACTAATAACAAAAAATTCAATAGAAGAAAAAATATATGACTTGCAACAAAAGAAAGCAAAATTAATAGACAATATGTTATCAACAAACGAAACATTTATAAATAAACTTTCTAAAGAAGATATAATGGAATTATTTAAATAAAACAAACAACCTTTTAGGTTGTTTGTTTTATTTAAATTAATTATTATAATTTCTTTTTTGAGCTTTTCTTGCTTTTCTGCAATTTGGGCATCTTTGTGGTTCATTTGTAAAACCTTTTTCAGCATAAAAGTTTTGTTCACCAGCTGTAAAAATAAATTCAGCACTACAATCTTTACATATTAAAGTTTTGTCTTCCATAATGTATGTTTACCTCCTTCTAGAAAATTTAGATTTAACATCTTTTGAAACATTGACCCTAAAAACTAAATGTCTAGAAGGAAATGATCTACTAAATAATTAAAAATATTGTGTCTTAATTAAAAGACCTCTATATGTTACCACAATAAAACAACAAAAGCAAGCAAAATATAGAAATTGCTTAAAAAACTTATATATTGGTAGTGATTAATTATTGCCTTCTATAAAAATGTATAAGTATAAGACCAAAAAATTTAAAATAATTGCATTAAAAGCCAAAATAGGTAACTATTCTACAGTATTCGACATATCATATAGTAGTTAAATATATGGAGGGATACAGATGAGTAAATTTAGAAAAGGAGATATAGTAGGAAGAATTTCATATAATAAAGATGTGATTTTTGAAATTACTAAAATAATAAAAACAAGTAGTAATAATGAAATATGTATATTAAAAGGAATAACAGAAAGAATTGTGGCAGATAGCCCCCCAGAAGATTTAGAAATAATGGATAAAAGGATAGTTAGTAAAAAAATTAAAAGTATAGAAGATAAAATAGAAAATAGAATACAGAAATGTATAAAATGTGGAGAATATAATATAAAAAGAAAAAATAAAATGTTTTACTTTATAAATAATGAAAAAAGAGGAGAAAATCAAAACATATATACTGGTAAAATTCTACATTTAGATGGGGACAGAAAATATAGTGAAAAAGCTGCAAAATATTATAAAAGCTTAGGGCTAGAAGCAATTGTAAAAAATGTGCCAGAAAATAAACAAGTAATAATGGTAAAAACACTACTTGATAGATACAAACCAGATATACTAATTTTAACAGGACATGATGGTATGATACGAAAAGGAACAGACTTTAATAATGTATATAATTATAGGAATTCAAGGCATTTTATAAATACAGTAAATGAGGCAAGAAAATGGGAAAGAACACAAGAAAAAAACTTAGCGATTTTTGCAGGAGCCTGCCAAAGTTATTATGAAGCAATAATTTTAGCAGGTGCAAATTTCGCATCATCACCTAAAAGAATAATGATAGATTTTATAGACCCACTAATAGTAGCAGAAAAAATTGCAATAACAGATTCTAATAAGTATTTAAGAATTGAAGACATAGAAGAAGAAATAAGAGAAGGAAGAGCAGGAGTAGATGGTGTGGGAAGCATGGGGAAGAGAATAATAATGAATAATGAATAATTACTCATGTTTCATTATTCACTATTCATTAAAAATTGAAAATGCTAATAAAAACAGCTGACTTAAATAATATTTGAAGACCTAGGGAAATAATTGCTCCTGCATAACTAACAACTTTATGATTCAAATGTAACAAGAAAGAAACGATAATGTAACAAAAATGTAATAAAAGCCTAAAACTATTGAAAACACTACATTACCTGCTTTGACTTTTTTAGATGTGTTTTGACAAAATACTATACTTATGATAGAATAAGCCTATCTTAAGGGAGTAGGTGATAAATATGATTTGTAGAAGTGATATAGCAAATCTAAAGTCAGATATTGGAGAAATGATAGGACAAAAAATTATTGTTAAAGGTTCTTTAGGAAGAAACAAGAACTTTGAAAAAGAGGCAATTATAGAAAAAGCCTATCCTAATATTTTTGTTGTAAAATATGAAGAAAACGAAAGAAATGTTACCTATAGTTATACAGATATACTAACGAAAACAGTACAAGTAGATGTATTTGATGGTGAAAATTATAATCCATTAATTATAAATGAAGCTACTACAAAGGTATAAAAATTAAAAATAAATACAAAAAAATTCCTGGGTTTAGGAATTTTTTTTTGTTGTTTTAATATACTTTAGAAGTAATATAATATAAAAGGAGGTATATTAAATGTCAGTGGAGGCAATAAAGGAGACTCTATGCATAAATCAAATTATAGGGCAAAAAATAGATACAGCCATAATAGAAGAGGACTTTGTAGTACCAGATATAAAACCAGATATAATAAATACCATAAGTACAAATGGAACAGTGTGTATTTATAAAAAAGAAGTTATGGATGGAAAAATAAAAATTGATGGATGTATAAATGCATATGTTATATATTTAGCAGATGATGAACAAAGCCAAATAAGAAGTATTAATACTAATTTAGATTTTTCACAAACAATAGATTTTAAGGACTTAAAAGAATGGATGACAGTAAAAAGCAATATTAGTATAAAGTCAATTGAGTGTAGAGTATTAAACGGAAGAAAAGTAAATGTAAGAGCTATATTAGATATAGATTTAACAGCATATTCAAATGATGAATTAGAATTTATGAGAGAAGTAGAAGGAATAAAGGATATTCAATTATTGAATGAAAGTTTTAACATTAATTCTTTATTAGGTAGGGGAAATACAAAAATATATGCAAAAGATACAGTAGTAATAGACAATATTGATGAAATTGCAGAAATTATGAAAGTAAATGTGGATATACAAAATAAAGAAACTAAAATAAGCTATAATAAAGTTTTAATAAAAGCAGACCAAGTAATAAAAATAATGTATTTAAGTATAGACAATAGAATATGTACAAAAGTAGCATCAATTCCAATAATGGGATTTATAGATATGCAAGATGTAAATGATGAAAACATTTGTGAAGTAGAATATGAAATAAAAAACATACTAATAAAACCAAATAGTGCAGAAGAACATTCTATATATGTAGAAATAGAAAATGATGTAACATGTACTACATATCAAAATAAGAATTTAAGCATAATTCAAGACTTATATAGTCCAACAACAAATTTGGTGTATAAACAAAAAATGATAAAAACAATGTCTGGAAAAAGTGTAATAAAAGACTTATGCCCTATTAGAGAAAAACAAGTAATACCAGAAATAGGTAATAATAAAATATATGATGTAGATATAAAACCATATATATTAAGTCAAAATATAATAAATGATAGAATAGTATATGAAGGAGAAATAGAATTAAAATTTATATTTGGAGAAGAAACAGTTTCAAAAATAGATTCAAAAACAATAATAGTTCCATTTGAATATAATATGAATTTGCCAGGAATTAGTAATAATTTCAAAATAGATACAAAGTTAGAAGTAACAATGCAAGACTTTGTAATAATGCCAGACCAAAGTATAGATATAAAAATAGACTTACAATTTGTAGCAAATAGTTTTAAAAGTGAAGAACTAAATGTAATACAAGAAATAAATATAGAAGAAAATAGAGAAAACGAAAAATATAGTATAATAATATATTTTACAAAATCACGGAGATACTTTATGGAAAATAGCCAAAAGGTTTAAAAGCACAGTAGAAGCAATAAGTTCATTAAATGGAATAGAAAATGAAAATAATTTACAAATAGGAGAGCAATTATTCATCCCAATGTCTATTTAAAAGTTGAAAATTAGTGGTTAGAAGTTGACAATAGGGGCTTAATCGGTAAGAAATACCAAAGAAAATTTACCGAATTATGCCCTTTTTCTTGTATACTAGGAACTAGGAAAATACTCTGTTTTAAGTTAAAATTGTGAGGAATAAGCAGTGCTTGCACGAAAATCAAAGCTACTTTTGCTTTATAATATATGAACTAAAAAATAAATATACTAATATAATAATAAAAAGGAAGGTATAATATGGATAAAATTTATTCTAGAAGACGTTTAAACTTACCAAAACTAAATATTAGTATATTTAATAAAAATAATAATTCTAATAAAAATAACATATACAAAATTTTTAAAATATTAGTTATTATTCTAATTGCAATAATAACGATGAATAAAATGATAAAAGCTATAACGCCAATAATAGATAGACAATGTAAAACAAATGCAAAAATGATAGCTACAAAAATATCAAATGAACAAGCAACTGTTGTAATGTCAAATTATAATTATGATGACCTATGTAATATAATAAAAGATAGTAATCGGAAATATTGCTATGATAAGTGCAAATGTAATAACAGTAAACGAAATAATATCAGATGTAGCAATAAAAATACAAGAAGAATTAAGCAAAGTAGAAAATAATAGTTTTAATATAAAATTAGGAAGCTTAACAGGAAGTAGAATACTTGCAGGAAGAGGACCAAATATAGAAATAAAAATAGATGTAATAGGAGACTTAGACACAGACTTAAGGTCAGAATTTGAAGCAAGAGGAATAAACCAAACACTACACAAAATGTATTTACAAGTACAATGCCATGTAATAATATTAACACCATTTAAAACAATAGAAGAAGAAATAAGTAACCAAGTATTATTAGCAGAATCAGTAATAATAGGAACAACACCAAATACATACTACAACTTTGATGGAGTAGACAAAACAAATGTTATAGATGTAATAGAGTAATACTATAATTGATGTCAAAAGTGTCAAAAGGGACAGGGAAAATTGTCAATTCCTTTTGACACTTTTGACATTCTTTTTTTTACAGACTCTTATTTTATTATTTTTTATTTATAAAGTAGTTTAATTTTATTACCACTTTTAGAAATAAAACCTTCAGCAGCAAGATTTTTAAGTTCTCTCATCATTGCACTTCTATCTACACTCAAATAGTCAGCTAAGTTAGTTAAAGTAAAAGGCAGAGTAAAAGATTTACTAAAATCTTTACTAGATAAAATTGAAAAATAAGTTAGTAGTTTTTCTCTAATTGTTCTTTTGGATAAAACTTCAATTCTCATATTTTGATGTACAGAATTTTTTAAAGTTAATTGTAATATACTACTAGATAAAGTATTATGAAACTTGCAGTTTGCTTTACATTTTTTATAAATATCATCATGTTGCAAAAACAATACATCACAATTAGAAGTTGCTATTACAGTAAGCTCATTATTGGTGTGTACAGGGTAAAATGCTTCACCAAAAATATCAGTTTCATTAAATTTGTCTACAATATCTTTATTACCATTTAAATCATACCTAATTAAGTCAGCAGTTCCAACTATCATAATACAAATTTGATTTCTCTTTTGAATGTAGGTAGTAATAGTTTCATTTTTTACAAAATGCTTTTTTTGAACTCTAGAACAACCATTTTGAATATTATTTATTAAATTAAAAGTATCAGACATGTAATCCCTTCTTCCATAATATGGCAAAAAATAATTTTATATAAATAAAAAAATAAATTTGTCAAAAAATATATGTTTAATTTATGTAAATATTATACCTTGAAAGTACTTAAAAATCAACATTTTTTGACAAATTTGTTTTGTAATACAATTGTAATATTTGCTATAAACGTTGAAAACAGTGACATATGGAAAATTTTAAAAAATATTTTTTGAAATAGTTGCAATTGCAACAGAAAGTTTGAAAACTTACTGTATAATAAAGGCATACTAAAATGAAATAGGGGGAACAAAAAATGAAGGTAATAAAAAGAGATGGACGAGCTGTTGATTATAACAAAGATAAAATAGTAACAGCAATCGAAAAAGCAAACAAAGAAGTAAAGCCAAGAGAGCGAGTAACAAAAGAAGAAATTAAAGAGATAACAAAGTATATTGAAGAACTAGATAAAAAAAGAATTCTAGTTGAAGATATACAAGATATAATAGAAGAACAACTTATGGACATGAAAAAATTTGAGCTTGCAAAAAAATATATGATTTATCGTTATACAAGAGCATTAGTTAGAAAATCAAACACTACAGATGAATCAATATTAGGACTAATAAAAAATCAAAATAAAGAATTATTAGAAGAAAACTCAAATAAAAATGCAGTACTTGCTTCAACACAAAGAGACTATATTGCAGGCGAAGTATCAAAAGACTTAACAAAAAGAATTTTATTACCTGAAAAAATAACAAAAGCACATGAAGAAGGAGTTATCCACTTTCATGACATGGACTATTTCCTACAACCAATATTTAACTGTTGCCTAATAAACATAGGAGATATGTTAGACAATGGAACAGTTATGAATGCTAAACTTATAGAAAGACCAAAAAGTTTTCAAGTAGCATGTACAGTAATGACACAAATAATAGCAGCAGTAGCTTCAAACCAATATGGTGGTCAATCAGTAGATGTAAGCCACTTAGGAAAATATATAAGAAGTAGCTATGAAAAATTTTTAGAAGAACTAAAAGAAGAATTTGGAAAAGAACTAAAAGAAAAGGAACTAGAAAAAATTGCTAGATTCAGACTAAAAAAAGAAGTTTCAGCAGGAGTTCAAACAATTCAATATCAAATAAATACATTAATGACAACAAATGGACAATCACCATTCGTAACATTATTCTTAAACTTAAAACAAGATGACCCATACATAGAAGAAAATGCTATGCTTATAGAGGAAATTTTAACACAAAGATATAGAGGAATAAAAAATGAAAAAGGTGTATATGTAACACCAGCATTTCCAAAACTAATATATGTATTAGACGAACATAATTGCCTAAAAGGTGGAAAATATGACTATTTAACAAAGCTTGCAGTAAAATGTTCATCAAAAAGGTTATATCCAGATTATATTTCAGCAAAAAAAATGCGTGAAAATTATGAAGGAAACGTATTTAGCCCAATGGGATGTAGAAGTTTCTTAGCACCATGGAAAAATGAAAAAGGAGAATACGTATTCGAAGGAAGATTTAATCAAGGTGTAGTAAGTATAAACCTACCACAAGTAGGAATTGTAGCAGATGGAGACGAAGAAAAATTCTGGAAAATATTAGATGAAAGACTAGAACTATGTAAAGAAGCATTAATGTGCAGACACTATGCATTATTAGGAACACTTTCAGATACATCACCAATTCACTGGAAATATGGAGCAATAGCTCGTATGGGTTCAGGAGAAAAAGTAGACGACTTACTAAACAGCTGTTACTCAACAATTTCATTAGGATATATAGGAATATATGAATTAACAAAATTAATAAAAGGAGTATCACATACTACTCCAGAAGGACATGACTTTGCAATTAAAGTAATGAAGCATTTAAGAGATACAACAGACAGATGGAAAAAAGAAACAGGTTTAGGTTTTGCACTATATGGAACACCAGCAGAAAGCCTATGTTACAGATTTGCAAAAATAGACAAAGAAAAATTTGGAGAAATAAAAGACATAACAGACAAAGGATATTATACAAACTCTTACCATGTAGATGTTAGGGAAGAAATAGACGCTTTTGAAAAATTAACATTTGAAAGTGAATTCCAAAAAGTATCATCAGGAGGAGCAATATCATACATAGAAATACCAAACATGAGACACAACTTAAAAGCACTAGAAGACCTAGTAAAATTCATATATGAAAATATACAATATGCAGAATTCAACACAAAATCAGACTACTGCCATGTATGTGGTTTTGATGGAGAAATAATAATAAACGACAATGTAGAATGGGAATGCCCAAACTGTGGAAACAAAGACAAAAACAAAATGAATGTAACAAGAAGAACATGTGGATACTTAGGAGAAAACTTCTGGAATGAAGGAAAAACAAAAGAGATAAAATCAAGAGTATTACATTTATAATAAGAAGTAAGAGGAAGAAAATAGGAATGTAGGGAAGATTAATAATCGACCACCTTTCGAAGAAATAAACCTATAATATAACCTCTAACTTCCAACTGCTAAACCACGAAGGAGGCTAATTAAATGAACTACGCAAAAATAAGAAAATGTGATGTAGCCAATGGACCAGGAGTAAGAGTATCATTATTTGTAAGTGGATGTAATCATCACTGTAAAAACTGCTTTAATAGGGAAGCATGGGACTTTACCTATGGAGAGAAATTTACTGAAAAACAAGAAAAACAAATAATAGAAGACTTAAAGCCAGAATATATAACAGGTTTAAGCCTATTAGGAGGAGAACCATTTGAACAAACAAACCAAGATGGCTTGGCTCCACTAGTAAAAAAAGTAAAACAAACATATCCAAACAAAAAAATATGGTGTTATACAGGCTTTACATTTGATAAACAAATATTAGGTCAAATGGTAAAAGAAGAAAATAGAGAAACAACAAAAGAAATGTTAGAAAATATAGACTATATAGTAGATGGGAGATTTGTAGAAGAACTAAAAGACCCAAAACTACAATTCAGAGGTTCAGCAAACCAACGTATAATAGATGTAAAGAAAAGTTTAGCAGAAAATGAAATTGTATTATGGGATGGATTAAATAAAAATATATGATAAAACAAAGCTCGAAAAAGTTTTAAACTTTTTCGAGCTATTTTTGTAATATATGAAGATTAAATATTATGTTGTAAGGTGCATAATGCACTGTGCTACATGTTATTAAGTATATACTAGTTCTACTAAAATATTGTAAAAAGTATAATGAAAAAAAGTTATAAATTTTATAAAAATATGCAAATAAGGTACTTGTAAATACCATAATGATATAATATAATAATTTTAAAAATGAGGGATAAAATGTGTAATATGGAGGAAACAAATGAAGGAAGCAAATATAAAAAAGAAAAATAATTGTAGAGAAATTATTAGTCATCAAAAGGGAATAACATTAATATCGCTAGTAATCACAATAATAATATTACTAATGCTAGCAGGAATAGTAATAAATATGGGAATAGGAGAAAATGGAATATTTAACAAAGCAAAATATGCAAAAAATAAATACTTAAATGCACAAATAGAAGAAGAAAAAATGTTAAATGAATTATATAAACAACTAGGATTAGACGCAGAGTTACCAGAAAATACCAAAGAAACAGAAGCAGGAACAATAGTAAGAGCCCCAGAAGAATGGAAAACAACTACACCAACATATGCATCAGAAAAAGAAGGAAAAGAAGTAATAACAAGTAAAAAAATAGCCAGTGTATATGCAGTAAGTGTAGGAAATGGAGATAGGGTACCAGTACCATTAGAGTTTTATTATGTAGGAGGAACACTACAAAGTGGAGTAGTAATATCAGATAATAAAGCTGACCAAAACTTATATGCTGGAAAAGAAGATGTAAGTAAAGAATTAAAAGGAAACCAATTTGTATGGATACCATGTAGTATAAATGATTATAACAAAATAACATGGGGAAAAGAATATGGGAAATGGGATTTAGAAACAAACTCAGCAGAGATACCACAAATAGAGAAATATAATGGCTTCTACATAGGCAGATATGAAGCAGGAGTAGCAACACTAAATAAAGAAAAAGAAAATAGTGGAGAAGCAAACCCATTTGATGATAGTGTAACATTTAGTGGAGGAAAGTCATTATTTCAAGCAGTAGCAATACAAACAGGAATAATAAGTGGATGGACATGGCAAAACTATGACTTTACAGCAAGAAGAGAAGGAACACCAGTAACAACAGGAAGTAATAAAGCAAGAGGAAATATTGTAGTAAAAGCAGATAGCATACCATATTATCATGCTGATTATTATACAGCAGTAGAAATGAGTAGAAGACTATATAGTAATCATAAATATGTAAAAAGTGGATTAGTAACAGGAACCCAGTGGGATATGATGATAAAATATATGCGGAGATAATGAAGTAGATGTATTATCATCAAATTGGGGAAATTATGATAATGTATCATTAACAAATTTTAGTGGTTATTACACAAATATAACATATTCAACAAATACAACAACGGTAGGAAAAACAGATGGATTTAAACCTGCGAAAGATTTATCAACAGATGCAACAACAAATACTTGGTATTTACTAACAACAGGAGCAACAGAACAGGTAAAACAGATGAACTTATATGATGTAGCTGGAAACTTATGGGAGTGGACTCAAGAAGTAGCTTATATAAAAAATGTAACATATGGAGAAAACGATATATACAACACATATATGCTTCGTGGTGGTTCTTTTACTTATGCGTGTACAGCTTACCCAGCCTCTGGCCGTGGTTGTGGTGGTGCACCTAATACCGACACTAGCTTCGGGTTCCGCCTTGCACTTTACCTTCAATAGAAGTGAATTTATATAATATTTCAAAAAAAGAGAATACTTTTTACAATTTAGTGAGGAAGTATTCTCTCTTTTTATATAAATAGGAAACACTAGAACCCTTTTATTTCGAAATACAAAGTGAAAATAAAAAATATTTTCAAAAGAAAAATCAATTAAGAATGTAGATGGATGGTCTATAAGTCCATCTGTATGGCAAAGTTACTTTGGGGTTACAGCTAAGATAGTACAGACAAGCATTACTTGTTAGAGTGATGAGTAAATATTAAAAACTATATATTATGTCTACATACTTTTGTCTTTTAAATTATTTATAAAATCTTTATTAGCTTCTATCAATTTTTCAATAAGTGCTATTTGGGAATCAGAAAGTTTTTTATCAGGACCAAATAATCCAAGTTCATTAAGTTTATACTCTATTTTAGATAATTCACTGTAATTAGAAAAATTATTAACAAAACGAGTATTAGAAAAACCTAAAAGATAATCAATAGAAACATTAAAAACTTCAGCAATTTTAGCGATAATTTCTATTCTAGGACTTCGTTCTCCATTAATATATCTAGAAATAGTAACATTTGTAGTACCAATTAAATTTGCAAGTTCACATTGGGTCATATCTTTTTCTTCCATCAATTCAATAAGTCTTTTTATAAAAATTTTTTGCATATATAGTATACCTCCTATAAAATTTCATCCATACTATTATAATATTGGTAAAAAAAGCGATATAAAATATTACCGATATTATAAAAACATTATTGACTTTAATCAAAAGGTAAAATATAATATATAAATAGTTAAAATAATAATAAAAGCAAGAAAAGGAAGGAGAAATAATAAATGTTGGAAAATTTACAAAAGAGTAAAACTATAATAAAAAAGGAAAGAGCTATAACACTCATAACACTAGTTATAACAATAATATTACTAATAATTTTAGCAGGAGTAGCAATTAATCTAGCAGTAGGTCAAAACGGATTATTTAAAAGAGCAAAAGAAGCAAAATTAACTATGCAAGAGGCAACAGTAAAAGAAATAATACAAAATATAATATTAGAAATGCAAATAGACGAACTAGAAAAGGGAGGAAATTTAACCTTAAACCAGGTAGCAGAAAACTTAATAATTAAAGATAGTAATATAACATTAGAAGAATATACAGAAGGAGAAAAAGAACTAAAAGGAACATACAACCTAAATGGAGAAGAATACAAATTCATAATAAATGAAAAACTAGAAGTAGAAATAATAGGAAAAGCAGAAGAAAAAAAAGTAAGTATACAAGAAATAACATGGCAAAATGGAAAGGCACAAGTAACATTAACATCAAAAGAGCAAGGAACAATAGAATATAAAGATAGTGATGGAACATGGAAAACATTTGATAATGAAACCAAGCTAGAAAATGGAACAACATTAACAGTAAGAGTAAAATTGCCAACAGGAGAAACAACAAAAGAAGAACAAATAGAAATAAGAGATAAAATAAAACCAACAGAATTTGAAATAGAAGTAGCAATTAATCAAATACAAGCAAAAGCAGTAACAATAACATTAAAAACAGAGCCACAAGATAATGAAACAGGATTAAAAGAAGGCTACACATATATAGCACAAACAAATGGAAGCAAAATAGAAAAAACAAATATAACAGGCACAACATATAAGCTAACAGAGCTAGAGCCAGAAACAAATTACACAGTATATGTAATAGCCTATGATAATGCAGGAAACTATAGAGAAAGTAATAAAATAGAAATAACAACTTTAGCATATGTACCACCAACACCAAGTGCACCAAACAATGGAACCACAATAAGACAAGGAAATAAACTACCATTTACATGGGAACAATTATCAGAAATATCAACAACAATAGAAAACACACTAAAAGATGATAACCCAAATAATGATATAACAAACAATACAAACGAATTTACATTAAACTATGAAGGAGAAAACTATACAATAGGAGTAGGAGACTGGACAACAGTAAACTACAATGGAAATAACTTAAAAGTACGAATAATGGGATTTAACCATGATATATTGGCAGGACAAGACATATTAAATGAAAATGGAACAGTAAAAGACGAATATAGAGATACAACTAATAGTAACAATCAAATAAGTCAAGAAGGATATAATAGATTAAATAAAGCTGGAATAAGTTTTGAATTTGTTGATTGTATAGCAACTGCCAATATGTATGCAATAAATAGTACGTTAAATAATAATGCAGGAGGATGGTCAAATAGACAAGTAAGAAAAACATTAAATGGAGATGGTGAAGGAGAAACAAGAATAAGTGGAACAATAGATTTACTGACAGATATAATAAAATATATAAAAAAAGTAACAAAGGCATATGGAACAATGTATAATAGCTCACTTCTTTCTTATACAGAGGATGATTTATGGATAGTATCTTGTGCTGAAATATGGGGAACGAGGAAGGAATACTCTAATTGTGCGTCAGGAAGGTCAAAAAGTATGGAAGGAAATCAATATAAATTTTACAATAATATTAATCCATACCCTCAAACTGGGCAACCTGCATTAAAAAAGAAATTGAATGGTATAGAGTATAGTTATTGGATTCGTTCACTTAAATATGATGATAGTAGATACATTTGCATGGTTTATTCGTCAGGATATTGTACTAATGACGATGTATTCAGAACTTATGGAATTGCACCATGCTTCTCAATCTGATGGTATTATATAATTAGAACTTTAAATATTTTTTATATCAAATACTGACAATAATATTAGAAGTTTTGTTACAAATAATAAAAACTGAAATATACTTGAAAAGAATTATAAAAGTATATTTTAGTTTTTTATAATAGATACTGTAAAATGGATTAATTTCCTAAGTATAACAATAAATATCAACCTCCATATAGCCATTTACAAAAAACTATGATATAATACAAAAAAACTAATTGGAGGAAATAAAAAATGAAGAAACCAGAATTATTAGCACCAGCGGGTTCTTTTGAAAAGGCAAAAGTGGCATTTATGTATGGAGCAGATGCAGTATATGCAGGAACTTCATCACTTTCATTAAGAACTAGAGCTGAAATGCAAGATAGTGACTTAGCAAATACAATAAAATATGCACATAGTATTGGAAAAAAAGTGTATACAGCAATAAATATATATGCTTGGGATGATACATATGAAGAAATAATAAAACAAGCAAAAATGCTGAATGACCTAAAAGTTGATGGAATAATAGTAGCAGATGGTGGAATAGTAGAAATAATAAAAGAATATGCGCCAGATGTAGAAATACATATTAGTACACAAGCAAATACTGTAAGTTATCATAGTGCTAATTTTTGGCAAAAAAATGGAGCTAAAAGAGTAATACTTCGGAAGAGAAATGAATAAAGAGCAAATAAAAGAATTAATAAAAAATAAAAAAGAAAATTTAGAAGTAGAAATGTTTATACATGGAGCTATTTGTTTTGGATATTCTGGAAGATGTTTTTTAAGTGACTTTTTGGCAGGAAGAAGTGCGAACTTAGGAGACTGTGCGCAAAGTTGTAGATGGGCATATAATGTATATGTAGAAGAAGCAAATAAACCAGGAAACTTAATGCCAGTGGAACATGACGAGAAAGGAACATACATATTCTCATCAAAAGATATGTGCTTAATAAAAGAAATACCAGAAATTTGCGAAATGGGAGTAGATAGTTTAAAAATAGAAGGACGACTAAAAACAAAATACTATTTAGCATCAGTAGTAAATGCATATAGAAATGCAATAGATGATTACTTTGAAAATCCAAAAGAATATGATTATACAAAATATTTAAAAGAATTAGAAAAAACAAAAACAAGAGGTCTAACAACATTTTATTTTAATGATAGAAATAATAAGGACTTTCAAGAATATGAAGGAAAGCAATATAATTTAGAATATGAATTTGGTGGAGAAGTTGTAGATTTTGAAGGGGAAAAAACAATTATAGAAATAAAAAATAAACTAACAGTAGGAGATGAACTAGAAATAATAATACCAGGAAAAATAAAGCCAGAAAAATTTACAATACAAAAGCTATGGGATATAGAAACAAACGAAGAAATACAAACAGTAAACCCAGGAAAAGTGCAGCAAAAAGTAAAAATAGAATTACCAATAAAAGTAGAGAAAAATTGGATATTAAGAAGAAAAAAATAATTAAAAAGATTGACATAATTTTAAAACAGTTATATAATATACTAAAATATTTAACTGGGAGAAAATTATGCTTAAAAGTATAGAATATTTCTCATACTTACTAGGTGTAGAACCATTTTGGATGATACTAATAATTGCACTATTAATATTACTAGGAATAATAAAAAGTATATACCCATGGATGCCAAAATGGAAAAGTAAAGAAATGATAGATAAAGATGGCATAAAAGTAACAAAATACTATCATTTAGACGAATAAGAATTAAAAATAATAAAGTAAACCACAAGTATTAGACGAAAAGTTTAATAATTGTGGTTTCTTTATCCTTTTATATAGTATAAATAGATATAAAGGCGATTATTTTCTTAGCTCTTCAAGCGCAAGTTATAGATAAGTGATTCTTTAGTACAATTGCCAATAGAACTAAAAGAATAAACTTCTATGCTCTTTGAAAAAATTACTAGATTAGAAATATAGCAAATTCGTTGGAGCAGGGGCAATTGATAATCGCCTCTACAAATACTTTGAGAAAGATTACGAATATTTCTTCTATAAAAACATTAAAAAGTAGCATAAATAGCAAAAAAAAATAAGGTTAACATATTGCAAAAAATAAAATAATGTTATATAATACCTATGCTATGTTACAGTAATGTTAATGTGTTACGAAACTGTTAAATGTATATTACAATTCTATTAACATTATTGACATATAAATAGAAAAGTATAAAATATAGTTAAAATATAATGGAAGGGCTATTTATGAGAGTTATAAGTGGAACAGCAAAAGGTACAAAACTAAATTCAATAGAAAGTTTATCAACTAGGCCAACTTTAGACAGAGTAAAAGAAGCCTTATTCAATATAATTCAAACTCATCTTCAAGATTCTAACATATTAGACTTATTTGCAGGAAGTGGAGCATTAGGAATAGAAGCTCTAAGCAGAGGTGCTAAGTATTGCACATTTTGCGACAAATCTTATGAATCTGTCAAAATGCTAAAACAAAATATAGAAAGAACAAAGTTTGAAAATAAATCAACTGTATTAGTAAAAGATTATAAAAAAAGTATAAAAATACTAGAAAAAAATAAATTTGATATTATTTTTATTGATCCACCATACAAACAAAATATAGCGGTAGACTCTATAAAATTAATATTAGAACATAATATATTTGCAAAAGATGGAATAATAATACTAGAAACAGATGAAGAAGAAAGAGAAATGAAAGAATTAGAAAAGATTAATTTAGAAGTGTATGATGTAAGAAAATATGGAAGAGTGAAACTAATTTTCTTGCGTGAAAGGGGTTAAAAATACCATGGAAATATTCACATTATTAGAAACTATAGAGGAAATGCTAGAAACAAGTAAATCAATACCATTTTCAACAAAAGGTATAGTAGATAAAGAAGAAATGCTTGAAATAATAAAAGAAATACGTTTAAAATTACCAGAAGAATTAAAACAAGCAAAATGGGTAAAAGAAGAAAGACAACGTATTTTAGTAGAAGCACAAAAAGAAGCAGATGACATAGTAAAAGAAGCAGAAAACAGAATAATATCTATGATAGATGAACATGAAATAACAAGAAAAGCATATGAGCAAAAAGCAGAAATAATAGAAACAGCAAATGAAATGTCAAGAGAAATATCAAAAGGAACAAAAGACTATGCAGACAGCATTTTGCAAAATATAGAAGAATCATTAGGAAAAGCATTAGAAACAATTCAAAACAATAGAAGAGAATTAAAATAGAAAAAGACACACTAGGAACATTGAAGTGAACCAAAATTATTAGACAAAAAAGTTTAATAAGGAGGGTTCACTTCAATATTCCTAGTGTGTCTTTTTCATATTATAGGAAATTACTCTATTTTAAGTTAAAATGCAGGGACGATTAGTAAGCGCCTGCGTGGTGAAATTACTTTTGTTCTAATATAGGAAAACGATTTTTAAAATATATTCTACATTATAGGAAGTGACGACTTATAAAGTAACCCATGTAGCAAAATAACTTTCTTATTATATAGTAAAAATCAATTTAAAATGTGGGGCGATTGCTAATTTTCCCTGTAACAAAGCCACATTCTTCTTCTAATTTTATCCAAAAATTGTATATGTTTTTATTGTGAAAACTATTGCAAATATTTTGTTTTATTGTTATGATAAGGGTATAAATGTAAAATTATATATTATTATGCAAAAAAATAAAAAAAGGAGCAAATTATGATAGAATTTAGAAATGTTAGTAAAACCTATGAAACAGGGACAGAAGCAGTTCATAATGCTAATTTTAAAATTGAAAAGGGTGAATTTGCATTTTTAGTTGGTTCATCAGGTTCGCGGAAAATCAACATTAATCAAAATGATATTAAAAGAGGAAAATCCAACCACAGGAAATATTATAATAAATGGGAAAGATACTACATATTTAAAACCAAAAAGAGTTCCATACCTACGTAGAAGTATGGGAGTAGTATTCCAAGATTTCAGGCTTTTGCCAGATAAAACAGTATATGAAAACGTTGCTTTTGCAATGTATATAGTTAAAGCAACACCAAGACATATAAGAAGGCAAGTACCTATGGTATTAGCATTAGTTGGTTTAAGTGGAAAAGCAAAAATGTATCCAAATGAATTATCAGGAGGAGAACAACAAAGGGTAGCTTTAGCAAGAGCACTAGTTAATAATCCATCTATGTTAATTGCAGATGAACCTACAGGAAACTTAGACCCAGAAACAGCTTGGGACATCATGACGCTTTTAAATGATATAAATATGAGAGGAACAACAGTTGTTGTAGCAACACACGCAAAAGATATAGTAGATAAAATGAAGAAAAGAGTTATACAAATTAGTGATGGTAACATCATAAGAGATGATAAAAAAGGTGGTTATGATAGTGAGATATAATATAATAGGATATTTATTAAGTGAAGGTTTTCGGAAATGTAATGAAAAATAAAAAATCAACAGGAGCTTCATTAATGATAATGTGTGCAACAATGTTAATATTTGGTTTATTCTTTTTAATAGGGCAAAATGTTAACCATATAATGAGGGAAGTAGAAGCACAACAAGGAATGCAAGTATTTATGCATAAAGAAGCAACTGAAGAGCAAATACAAAAATTACAAGAAGAAATTAATAATTTAGAAAATGTTGCAAAAGTCACATTTATTTCTAGAGAAGAAGCTATAAATAGTCAATTAAAAAGATTTGGAGATAATGCTAAATTATTAGAAGCTTATACAGGAGAAAATAACCCTTTAGGGGTATCGTTTTTAGTTAATGTAACAAATTTAGAAAAAGCAAGTGAAGTAGAAAGTGCAATAAAAGGTTTAGAAAACGTAAAAGAAGTTACATTAAGAACAAATACAATACAATCATTAATAAACTTTGCAAATGGAGTTAAAATAATTTCTGGAATTATTTTAGTGCTATTAATTATAATTTCAGTATTTATTATAGCAAACACAATAAAACTTACAGTACATGCAAGAAGAAAAGAAATTACAATAATGAGGTATGTAGGAGCAACAAATGGTTTTATAAGATGGCCATTTATAGTAGAAGGTGTAATAATAGGAATAATTGCAGCACTAATTTCAATACTTTTATTAGGAGTGGGTTATAATGCAGTAATACAAAAAGTAGTAACATCATCAATAACAAATACAATCAGCTTAAGTTTACTTACTTTCTCAGATATATTTGCCTTAGTAATAGCAGTATACCTAATATTAGGTATAGGAATAGGAACTATAGGAAGTATCATATCAATGAGAAAATATTTAGAAGTCTAAAATAATAGAGAAACCCAGCGTGGGATGTATCTTATCCTTAAAGAATTTACCCTAGGGAAAGATGCGTCCCCGTCAGGAACTAGAACAAGATAGATAAGAGGTGCGGGGCACAGATCCTGTAACAGAAGAAACGAACCTAGGGAAAGATGAATCCCCGTCAGAAACTAGAACAAGATAGGAGAAGTTATGAAA
This sequence comes from uncultured Clostridiaceae bacterium, assembly GCA_950096965.1. GTDB lineage: Bacteria > Bacillota > Clostridia > TANB77 > CAG-508 > UMGS1663. Next base: position 39,747 of record CATNCV010000002.1, read on the forward strand.
AGAAAAGTAATATCTATAATATTAATATTAACACTATTACAGGCATATATATGTACAGTAATTGCAGCAACAACATCAGAATTAAATGGACAAAAAGATGATATACAAGGAAAAGTAGATGATGCAAAAAAAGAGCAAGCACAAATTCAAGAACAACTAGATGAAGAAATGAAGGAAATTTCTAATTTAGATTACGAAATAGAACAAGGCGAAGCAGAAGTAGAAAAATTAACTACACAAATAAAAGAACTAGAAACTTCAATTTCTGAAAAAGAAAAATTAATAGAAGAAAAACAAGAAGAATATAATGAAAATGAAGATTTACTAAAACAAAGAATGGTTGTAATGTATGAAATGGGAGAAACCTCATTTTTAGATATGTTATTCAACTCAGCAAATGTAATAGATTTCATTTCAAACTATTATACAATGTCACAATTTGTACAATATGATACTGAACTACTAGAAGCAATAGAAAACGATAAAAAACAAATAGAACAAGCAAAAAAAGAATTAGTAGACGAAAAATTACAAATTGAAAGCTTGAAAAATGATAAAGTATCAAAAACTAATAGTATAAAAGCCAAAAGAGCTCAAAGGAAGCAAAAAGCAAATGCTCTAAGTGATGAGAAAAAGAAACTTCAAAATGAAATAGATAGCTATAATGCACAAATAAAAAAGGTAGAACAACAAATAGCAGAAATATTGGCACAAGCAAATAATCAAACAGGAAACTCAGGTTTAAACTTTGATGGAAGTTTTATATGGCCATGTAATAATAAAATAGTAACATCAACAGTAAAACCAAGATGGGGAACATGGCATAAAGGAATAGACATTGGAGCATCACATGAAAATGTATATGCAGCAGCTTCTGGTTATGCATATAACTTAGAAAATCCAGGAGGATATGGACATTACATGATGATTGTTCATGGAAGTGGATATATTACTTTATATGCACACTTATTATCAAGAAAAGTTAGTAATGGTCAATATGTAAAACAAGGACAAGTTATAGCAATATCAGGTGGAGGAATAGATGATGAAGGTAGAGGAAGTAGTACTGGAAGACACTTACATTTTGAAGTAAGAAAAGCATCATCAATATCAAACTACTTCAGTAGTAAATTCTTAAACCCATTAGATTACTTACCAGGAGGTTACACACTTGCAGCAGGAGCAACAACTCCATCATAAAAATAGGAAAAAGGAGGATAAGGTATGACTAAAAAAATACTTACAATAATTATTATAGTTATAATGCTAGCATGCTCTTATTCTAATATTATAATAAAGGCAGCGACCTTAGGAGAACAAAAGCAAGAAGTGCAAGATAAAAAAGAAGAAGCAGAACAAAAATTAGAATATGTACAAGATGAACTTTCTAAAGAGATAGTAAAAATACAAGAATTAGATGATACAATAAGACAAACAGAAGAAGATATAAGTGACTTAGAATCAGAATTAGGGAATTTACAAAAAAGAATAAATGAAATAGAAAAAACACTTAATAAAATAGAGGAAAGTTACATAGAAAATGAAGATTTACTAGAGCAAAGGTTAATTGCTAATTATGAAGTGGGAGATATAACATATTTAGATATGTTAATGAACTCAGCAAATATTATTGACTTTCTATCAAGCTATTATTCAATTCAAGAGATTGTAAAATATGATATAGAATTATTAGAACAGATAGAAAAAGAAAGAAAACAAGTAGAAACTTCAAAAAAAGAACTAGATGAAAAAAAAGCTACACTAAAAGTTAAAAAAGCTAAAAAAGAGCAATTATCTATTATAACTCAAAATAATAAAAACATAAAAGAACAAGCAATAGCAAACCTAACACAGGAAGAACAAGAATTACAACAAAAAATAAATGAATATAAAGAAGAAGAAGCAAGGATAGAAGCATTAATAAAAGTTGCAAGTAATGAATATGAATATACAGGGGACTATACAGGAGGAGTTATGGCATGGCCAGTAGCAAAAAGTGGAACATATATAACATCTGGCTATGGAATAAGAGAACATCCAATACAAGGAATTATAAAAAGCCATAGTGGTATTGATATAGGAAATGCAGGATTTGGAGCACCAGTTATAGCAGCAGCAGATGGTATAGTAACAATGGCAGGTCGTTATGGAGGCTATGGAAACTGTGTAATGATAAATCATGGAAATGGAATATCAACTCTTTATGGTCATGGGCAAACCATACTTACAGAAGTCGGAAAAGAAGTAAAAAAAGGTGACTTAATAATGGAAGTAGGTTCAACAGGAATTTCAACAGGACCTCACTTACATTTTGAAGTAAGAATAAACGGCTCATGTACAGACCCAATGCCATTTTTACAAGGAAGTACTGAATAAAATGAAAAAAATATAATATAATTAATTGTAGAGATATGTTTCTTTGAATTATTGAATAAATAGAAAATAGAGAATGATTAATAATTTCAAATTTCAAAGAATTTGGCGGGTAGGCGAAGTCATGTCTACCCGTTTAAAATGAAAATTGACCATATAATGGAGGGAAAAGAAATGAATTCAGATAAAAAACAAAAAGTATATAAAATTATAATGTTGGTTGTATTAACTATATTTATAACAGCTATGGTAACAACAATAGCACTATATAAAAGTGTAGGAAGTCAAAACAATATAAAATATATTACAGCAGATACTTCTGGCTCAATATCACAAAGAATAGCATATTATAAAAAATTCATACAACAACATTATTTATATGACATAAATGATGAACAAATGGAAGAAGCAGCAATAAAAGGGTATTTTGAAGGATTAGGAGACCAATATTCAGAATATATAACAAAAGAAGAAATGCAAGATTACATGGCAGATGCAACTGGAAAATATGTAGGAATAGGAGTATATATAGCTAATAACACAAAAACAAATCAAATAACAATACTAATGCCTATGAAAGGTTCACCAGCAGAAGAAGCAGGAATAAAAGCAGGAGATATAATAACAAAAATAGATGGCATAGAATATAAAGGGGAACAATTAAATGAAGCTTCAAATAAGTTGAAAGCAGAAGAAGGAACAAAAGTAAAATTAGAAATATTAAGAGAAGAACAAACATTAGAAATAGAAGTAGAAAGAAAAACAATAAAAGTAAATCATATAGAAACAAAAGTATTAGAAAAGAATATAGGGTATATTCAAATATCAACTTTTGATGATGGATGTTATGATGAATTTGTACAAAAATATGATGAAATAAAAAGTCAAAATATAAAATCACTAATAATAGATTTAAGAAATAATGGTGGAGGAATAGTAGAAGAAGCAACAAATATAGCAGATATGTTTACTGATAAAGGAGCAACATTATTAATAACAACTGAAAAAGGAAACAAAGAAGAAATAACAAAAGCTAAAAAAGATAAACAAATTGATATGAAAGTAGTAATATTAGTAAATGAAAATACAGCAAGTGCTTCAGAAATATTAACAGCTGCAATAAAAGAAAATGTAGAAAATGCAAATATAGTAGGAACCAAAACATATGGAAAAGGAGTAATACAAAGCATATTTACATTGAAAGATGGAAGCGGAATAAAACTAACAACAAATGAATATTATACACCAAAACATAATTCAATAAATAAGGTAGGAATTTCGCCAGATTATGAAGTTATCCTTCCAGAAGAAGAAAATATATATACAATAGAAGAAAAAAATGATATACAATTACAAAAAGCAATTGAACTTTTAAAATAGAAATAAAAATTTCAAAATTTATTTTTCATACAATATTAAAATAAAAAGGTGTGTCAAAATGGTATAATACCTCTTAAGCAGACAAGGGAAATAACCAAAATCTACTTAGGAGGTATCATTCATTTATATACTATAAAAGCAGGCTGTTTTAAGCTAGAATGTAGTAGCTAGCATTACTCGTCAGTATGACAAAGCCATTTTCTTAAAGTATAGGGGCAAATCGTCTTTTAGAACATATTTCATGCTGTAGAGGTTGTTACCTTCAGCGACTCACATGGCAAAACTATTTTGTTCTTTAACTTTTTACATTATTCATCTTCAGATATAGGACAATTAAAATGTAAAAATGCCTTGTTATATTCACTGCCAAATGTTTCACAAAGAAATATAATCCACTTTTCAGGATTTGGAAGAGTAGAGTCATATTGGCTAAGTTCTATATTAGAAACAACTTTTTCCAAATTATATACAGTAACTGAAATTGAAGTATAATGATTGGAAAAATCAAAAGTATAACTATAGCCATCTTCTTCAGAATATAAGCTACTTAAAAAATTCTTTATTTGAATATCAGTTAACCGTTCAATAAAAGAAACTTGTGTATACATAGTATTTCCTCCTTATAATAAGTATATTTGTAAGGCAATTATAAAAATCAAACATAAATTCATATTAACATAAAACTAAGAAAAATGCAATAGTATATAAGCTAAATTTTTTACAAGATGTTAAACCAAGAAATATTCAAAACAATATCATTTTACTAAAAGAATGGATATGTTTACTAATCGAAATGTCAAATTAACTATTAAAAATATACTTATAAAAAACGAAACTCAAATATATAAGAAATCCAAATGTAGTATTTTATTATCAATTTATAATAAAAAATTATTACTGGATAAAAATTCTAACTATTATCTAGTAGGATAAAGGCTTTGATGCAAGGGAAATAGAGTACTTTTACTAAAAATTATTATATAGTAACAAAAAAAAATAAAAAAAATAAAAAAAATTTAAAATAAGTATTGACATTAAAAAAGAAATATTGTATACTTAATCTCGTCGAAGGAAATACGGTCGCTTAGCTCAGCTGGGAGAGCATCTGCCTTACAAGCAGGGGGTCATAGGTTCGAGCCCTATAGCGACCACCATTTATTTTATAACAAATTTTCTTACGGCCTGGTAGTTCAGTTGGTTAGAACGCTAGCCTGTCACGCTAGAGGTCGACGGTTCGAGCCCGTTCCAGGTCGCCATTTTTTTATTTAAAACTAAATACGCCTCGATAGCTCAGTTGGTAGAGCAAGGGACTGAAAATCCCTGTGTCAGTGGTTCGATTCCACTTCGAGGCACCAAGACGAGTTTTTGTCGAACTCTCTATAATACTTGATATAACTTAATTTCAAGATTATAAGAATTTGACAACACAAAAACTTTAAACCGTTTCAAAAAATGAAGCGGTCTTTTTTTGACCAAAAGTCTTGAAAGAAGGAGGTTTTTGTGTGATGGCGTTACATATAATTAAACAAGAAATCAATATGAGTAAAGAATTACTCTCTAAAATCGAATGGGCGTGCCGTTTAAAATTTAAAGGAAAGGAACAGCCACAAGTAATAAATAGTTGTCTAAGAATGATTGAACATACCAATTTAGCGTATGTAGAGCCCCATAGAGTAATTATTAAAGATAGCTTGTACCTATTCTTTAATGAACACGATTATTTCTATGTAAATGATTTAAGTACAAAGTATCCGTTATCCAAATTACAAGAACATATCAGCGGAAATACATAACATAGAACGGTAAAGCATTTTAGAGTTTTTAAAAAATTATACTATATTGGTTTATTTGTGTCATTAAAAAGAAAATTAAAGAGATAGTAATAATAAATATAAAAACTCTAAAAGTGCTAATAGCTAAAACTATGCTATGTGGCACTTTTTTGTTGCCTTTAAGATAGAAATTTAAACAGATAATATGTAAAGAGGTTGTTATATAACAAGTAACAATCTCTTTTACATTAATTTCTGGAAATAATTGTTTTTATACTGATTTTATGATATAAATAAGTAAAGTATGTAATTTTAAATTATACAAGGAGAAACGATAAAATGAAAGTAATAAAACATAACGATGCTTTAAAAGGCAAAAATAGTGATAAGTGTAAAACTTTAGAATATTCATTTATGGATAAAGATATAGATTTAGGTATAGCAACAATTAGTGGAAGATATCCAGATGATGGGTATGGTGTAAACCTTATAAGTAAAGAACTAATATATGTTATTGAAGGAAGTGGAACACTAAATTTTGAAAATGAAAAGATTGAATTTTCAGAAGGAGATTCTATTTTAATAGAACCAAATGAAAAGTACTATTATGATACTAAATATTGTAAAATATCTATGTCTTGTTCTCCAGCGTGGTCAATGGAACAACACAAGTTAGTAAAATAATGAAAGGAAATCATAGAAAAATGAATATTATAGATATTTATAATAAATACCATTTGCCAGAAAATTTACAAATGCACATGTTAAGAGTTGCGGCATGTAGTAATTTAATAATAGATAACTGGAATGGACAAAAAATAGATAAAGAATCAATTATTAGAGTAAGTCTATTGCATGACATGGGTAATATAGTAAAAATACTAGAAGATTTTTCAAAAGATGAAGAATTTATAAAAATAAGAAAAAAATATTTTGATAAATATGGAACTAATGACCATGAAATCAATTTAGAAATTGCTAAAATAGAGGGATTATCTGAAAAGGAATTAAAAATTTTAGATGGAAAAAGGTCAAGAAAGAACGAAGAAACATTACAATCAAATTCTTATGAAAGAAAAATTTGTGCCTATTGTGATCAAAGAGTAGCACCAGATGGAGTAGTAGGAATAAAAGAGAGATTAGAAGATGCAAAGGTTAGATATAAAGATAAACCATTATCAGTATGGTCTAATGAAGAAAAAGTAAACTATTTAATAGAATGTTCTTTAGGAATAGAAAAACAAATAATGGAGCATTGTAAACTAAATCCAGAAGATATAAATGATAGTAGTATTGAAACATATATAGAACGATTAAAAAAGTATGAAATATAGGAGAAAAAGATAAATTTTGATGTTAAAAATGTAAAAATTGTTGTAACTGTACCAGTTGAAAATAGCGAAGAAGTAAGAAATGCTATTTGTAATGCGGGTGCGGGGATTATAGGAAACTATACATATTGTACTATATCTACAAAGTGTATAGGAACTTTTAAACCTTCAGATATTGCTAATCCATATATTGGAGAAAAAAATAAATTAGAATTTGTAGAAGAAGAAAAACTAGAAGTAAGATGTGATATTAGTATAGTTGAAAAGGTACTAAAAAGATTAAGAGAGGTTCATCCTTATGAAGAGTCAGCAATAGATATAATTCCTCTAATAGAAGAAGATGATTTATAAAAATGAATAGAAAGGTGTGTTAAACATGAAAGATAATTATTTTATAATACATGGAAGTTTTGGAAGTCCATTTGGAAATTGGTTTAATTGGTTACAAGATTTTATATCTTCTGATGAAAAACAAGTATATGTACCACAATTTCCAATAGGAGTAGATTATCAAAATTATGGAAATTGGAGTAAATTACTTAAATATTATTTAGATTTAGGCTTAATTAATGAAAATACTACAATAATAGGTCATAGTATTGCACCAGTATTTATATCAAAATTTTTAACTGAAAATGAAGTGAAAGTTAAAAAATTAATATTTGTATGTGGATTTAACAATTATTTAGGAATAAACGAAGAATATGATACAGTTAATAAAACAATGTATTTTGACAATTTGGAAGATGTAAAACAATATGCAAATGAAATAATATGTTTTTATTCAGACAACGATCCATATGTAAAATATGAAATAGAAAAGGAGTTTGCAAATAAAATTGCAACAGAGCAAGTTTTAATACCAAATGCAGGACACATAAATAGCGAGAGTGGATATGATACATTTGAAGATATAGTAAATTATATATAAAAGGTAGAAAATGAATATGAAAGTTTTAAGTTTAACAGAACCTTACGCAACATTAATAAGGAATGGAAAGAAAAAAGTTGAAACTAGAAGTTGGAAGACATCATACAGAGGAGAATTATATATTCATGCTAGTTCAACTAAAATTCCTAAAGAAACAAAAGAAAATATAGAATTAATGAATTTAGTAAAAGATAATGATATGAATTATGGAAATATAATTTGCAAATGTAATTTAGCTAATTGTGTAAAAATGACTACGGAATATGTGGAAGATATTAGAAAGAATAATTATCAAGAATATATTTGTGGTGAATATTCAGAGGGAAGATATGCATGGATATTAGAAAATATTGAAATATTAGATAAACCGATTAATGCTAAAGGTCATTTAAGTATTTGGAATTATAATGAATAAATGGAGGTGCGAATATGAGTGATATAGTAAAACAAGATGAAGTGTTTGGAAATTACTACAATAAAATAAATACATTAATTTTGAAGACAAAGAAAAATGTTGTTAAAAATGTAAATTATGAAATGGTGGAGTTGTATTTTGAAATTGGTTCTACTATAAATGAACTAATTGAAAACTATAATTTTGAAGCATCTCAAAATGAAATAATTAAATCTTTTTCAGAAAAGTTAAGTAGAGAATTTGGAGAAGGATTTAGTGTACCAAATTTAAAGAAAATGAAGAAGTTTTATTTGACTTATAGAACTGGTTCCACAGCGTGGAACCAGTTGAGTTGGAGCCATAATCGTTTAATAATGAATATTGATGATGAAAATAAAAGAAATTTTTATTTAGAAGAAACAATAAAATCAAATTGGAGTGTTAGACAATTAGAAAGGTAGATAAACAGTTTCTATTATGAAAGGCTATTATCAACAAGCAAAGATAACAAAGCCGAAGTAAAAAATGAGATAAATATTTTAGAAAAACAAGAAAAAGTACAAGACTTTATTAAAGATCCTTATGTTCTAGAGTTTTTAGACATAAAGGATAGGAGATTTTTAGAAAAGGACTTAGAATCTAATTTACTTGAACATATTTCAGAATTTTTATTAGAACTTGGGCGAGGTTTTTCTTTTGTAGCAAGACAAAGAAGAATTGATGTAGATGGAGATAACTTCTATATAGATTTGGTATTTTATAACTATGTGTTAAAGTGTTTTGTTTTAATTGATTTAAAATTAGACAAGCTAACACATCAAGATATTGGACAAATGGATTTTTATGTTAGATATTATGATAATGAAGTAAAAGCATTAGATGATAATCCTACAATAGGAATAATACTATGCTCAGATAAAAAGGATACAATAGTAAAATATTCTGTTCTTAATGATAATAAGAATTTATTTGCATCAAAATATCAATTATATTTACCAACAGAAGAAGAATTAGCAAAAGAAATAGAAAAACAAAAGGAAGAATTTGAAGATAAAGAGAAATAACAAATCTATAAAGGATGATTTTGATGTGGAAGAACAAAATTTTTATTGCTATATTAATATTGGATATTATATATTATGTTCTTTATGCAATTACTGAAACAAGCAACTCAAATGAGATAAATAATAATAATATTCGAGAAAAGTGGTGGGAAAGTCTTACTACAGTTATAGTGCATTTGATTTTTTGGACAATAGTTGTTTTTATTGCAGTTAAATTTTATACATTAAATATTTTATATAGTTTTATATATTATGCCGTTATATTTATTATATATTTAAATGCAATAATTAGAATTATGCAAAAGAATAATGAAGGAATAACAGAAAAAGAGTTGTCGTATTTTGCAATAATCCCAGGAATATTTGGAATATTTTATAATACCAAAATTTCGCAGAATATTTTATTGTTTTTTGATAATATTTTTGGTTTATCTATAGAATACTTTATGATAAAAGATCTGGTTAAAAACTTTATACTAGTGTTTTTCTTAACGATTATAATATTTTTAATATTGATTAAATTGAAGAAAATATTAAAAATAAAACATAAAGTGGACATTGATAAGTTATTGGTTAATACTGACGAAACTGTATATTACAAATATAAAAATGCAAGAGGCAAAAAAGGAATACAGTTTATCAAAAATTATTTTAAGGATATACTTTTTTTATTTAAGATTATAATTGAATATAATATAAAGAAAAGTTTATATTATATATTAGGTTGTATTGAAATCTCTATCAAATTAATAATTAAGTTTTTAAGAAAATTAACTAAGAACTTTTCTATGAATGTGATTATTATTAAAACATTTAATATATCGATTATAGCTAGTTTACTAATCACTTATTATAACTTACTAATTAATTTCCATAAAGAGCATACTTTAATAGAGATTTATAGTATTATTATGACTGCAATTATAATACCCATAATATTAAACATTATATCTGAATTAAAGAATAAATAATGATTTTTTTAATTTGACTTGCAAAAACTAAACATTTATGTTAAATTAAAAACATAGTAATAGACAAAAAAAACAATATGGGTATACATTTTTTTGAAACTATTGCTATAACTGATTTTGAAACGGATAATAAGGTGATTTTGCGTAATGTGTTTTTCGCATACGTCCTTCGCTAAGGCACCAAAGAAAACAAGAAAATGAAATTTCTTGTTTTTTTATATAATATATAAAATCTTTCTTATTAGAATATCATAAATAGAAAGGAGTATTAAAATTGGATATAGTAACTAAAGTAGAAAATTTGAACAAAAAATATAAATTAAATAATTCTAATGGTTTAAGTAATATTAGTTCTATAAACTATATACTTATATATGGAAATATTCCAATACTCTTATCTGCGCCACATGCAGTAAAGCAAATAAGAAATGGAGAAGAAAAAGCAGAAGATGCAAATACTGGTGGAATAACAGAATATTTATGTAATACTTGTAAAAGCTATGGAATTATTAGAAATTATAATAAATTAGATGATCCAAATAATGACAATTTTGGTTTTGGCTTAGAATATAAAAACAAAATTCTTGATTTTATTAAAGAAAATAATATAAAATTGGTTTTAGATATCCATGGGTGTAATAATTCTCATAATTTTGACTTTTGTCTAGGAACAAATAATAGAAAAAACTTAAATGGACAATATGAAATATTAAATATACTGAGTAGTGATTTAAGTACAATTGGAAAAGTAGCAATTGATGAATATTTTAAAGCTAGTTTAGATGGCAATATTTCAAAATATATATCAGCTAACTCAAACATTCCAAGTATTCAAATTGAAATATCAAACAAATATAGGAAAGATGAAGAGTATTTAGAACAATTAATATCATGTTTACAAATAACTATTGAAAATATTAATAAAAGGTGTTTAAACACAAAAAAACAATTAGAAAGATAGAATTATAAATAATGTTTCATACAAATTTAGTTTAAATATTATATAGAATATAGTAAAAGAGAGGAGAAACAGAAATGTCTTTTTCATCAGAAATAAAAGAAAATTTAAGCAAAATGTCAAACCTTGCAAACAAAGAAATAGTAGAATATGAGCTAATAGGATACCTAATTAGCAATAATACTAGATATAAAAATGGAAAGATAGTATATAAAACAGAAAATGAATACAATATAAATAGATTTAGTAAACTCATTTCGAATTTAAATATAATAAACTATAAAATAGAAATAAAAGGAAATAATTATATAATAACTACACCAAAAATAGAACAAATAGACAAAATAGAATATACTGATGAAGACATTCAATATATAGGAAATATTGAAAAGGAAGAATTATTAAAATCAATAATAAGAGGAGCCTTTTTGGGATCTGGAAGTGTAAGTAACCCAGAAAGTAAATATCATTTAGAAATAATATTAAGAACAAAATTGAATGCTAATAAAGTGATACAAATATTATCTAACTTTACAGTACATGCAAAACTATTAGAAAGAAAAAATGGATATGGTGTATATATAAAAGATGGAGAAGAAATATCAAAGTTTCTAGCACTAATAGGAGCAAACAGTAGTGTTTTAAAATTTGAAGAAATACGAGTATTAAGAGATATAAAGAATAATGTGAATAGAAAAGTAAACTGTGAAACAGCAAACTTAAATAAAACAGTAAATGCAGCTGTAAAGCAAATAGAAGCAATAAAAGAATTACAGAAAAGAGGAGAATTTGATAAACTATCTGAAACTTTAAAGGAAATAGCAATAATAAGATTAGAAAATCCAGATGCAAGTTTAATAGAATTGGGGAAAATGTTAAAAAAGCCAATAGGAAAGTCTGGAGTAAACCATAGGCTGGGCAAAATTTTAGACATTGCTAAAATGGAAGTTAGAAGTTAAGAGGTAAGAAATGAAAGAATTAGGAATATACATACATATTCCTTTTTGCAAAAGTAAATGTATTTACTGTGACTTTATATCTTTTGCAAATAAGGAAAAAATTATAGAAAAATATATAGAATGCTTAAAGAAAGAAACAAAAAGCAAAGAAGAAAATGATTGTATTATTGACACAATTTATATAGGAGGAGGAACACCCTCTTTTATAGATAGCAAATATATAAAAGAAATAGTAGAAACAATAAAGAGCAAATTTAAAATAAAGCAAGAAGCAGAAATAACAATAGAAGTAAATCCAGGAACAGTAAATGAAGCAAAGCTCAAAGATTATAAAAGAACTGGAATAAATAGAATAAGTATAGGTCTTCAAAGTACAAACAATAAAACTTTAAAGCAAATAGGAAGAATACATACATATGAAGAATTTTTAAACACATATAATTTAGCAAGAAATGTAGGGTATAAAAATATAAATGTAGACTTAATGTTAGCACTTCCAAACCAAACTTTAGAAGAAATGGAAGAGAGTGTAAAAAAAGTAATAGAATTAAACCCAGAACATATTTCAATATATTCCTTGATTTTAGAAGAAGGCACAAAGATGGAAGAGCTTGTGAATAACAAAAAAATAAAGTTACCTTCTGATGAATTAGAAAGAAAAATGTATTGGAACATAAAAGATAAATTAGAACAAAATGGATATATACACTATGAAATATCTAACTTCTCAAAAGAAGGTTTTGAGTCAAAACATAATACAAATTGTTGGAGCCAAAAAGAATATTTGGGATTTGGACTAGCAGCACACTCATATATAAATAATAAACGATTTTGTAATATAAAAAATATAGAAGAATATATAAAAAATATAGAAA
>CATNCV010000003.1 GCA_950096965.1 uncultured Clostridiaceae bacterium
AATTTTAGGATTTATACCTAATTATATCTTATTTTTTTATACAAAATATATAATTAAATTATACAAAACTACTTTGCTGTTTATAAATTACTTATATTTCTTATTTAATAAAAAGGTAATACTATATTTCTTAGTTTACCTTTTTATTTGAATTCTTATTATTTTTAAAACTCATATACATAACATTCTAATGTTTTTCTTCCAAATTGTAGTGCCTCACTATGTGAGCCCATATATACGTCTATTTTACTATTTGATATTGCTCCACCTCTATCTTGTACCATAAACCATCCTCCATTTGGCTTATTTGCGAATGCTGGTATATATATTACAGTTCCTAGTTTATATCCTTTTCCTGCTGCTATTGTATACCATGATGTTGCTTTTGCTCCTGAGGCTGTTATACCATTAGTTTTTCCGGCAGCATTTTGCACATGAACAATATGCTGATGTATTAAAGTTTTTTACTATTGGTGTTATTCCTTCTACTTTTTTTGCAAGTTTTGTAGATGCTGTAAGTGCTGGATTGGTTGTAGCAACCCTTTCTGTTCCTCTTGATGTCACTTGCATTGTCCTTACTTCAACTATTTTGTTTACTGGTTCTTTTATAATTTTTGATGAAATTTCTGTCTTTTCTATTTCAATATCATTTTGATATCTTACTTTGTATGTTATTTCTTTTATTCCATTTATACCATTTTGTACTACTTTATTTTGCTTAATTCCTTCTCCTGTTGCTTCTTTTGTAATTGTTTCAAATGGTATTTCTATTTGTTCTACTACTATTTTTTCTACTACACTTACATAACTTTCTAATATTTGCTGTGTAGTAATAGTTTCTTCTTCTTGTGCTATTTCTTGTTCTTGGTTATCTATTTTTGATATCTTTATTGTTTTATTTGCTGTAACTTCTGAATTTATATCTGGAGTAACCACTTCGTCTTCTAAAACTGTTATATGATTTTGTTCTAATATATCAGCTACTTTTGTTTTTGATGTTAATACTATCATTTCATAATTATTTGAAAGTATTATTTTTATATTTGTAAGCTTAGTATTTGTAGCCATAACACCTATACCCATTATAAATATTAATATTAAGCATATGCATAATATTTTCCTTACGGAAATAGATGCTTTATCAGTTTTGTTCATAAAATATACCTCCTTTTATGTAACAATAAAATTATAACATTTTTTTAATAGCTTGTCAAATTTCCACTCATTTTTTAAACCTTACTACTGCAAGGCTTTCGAACAGATGAACATAACTTTAAGGTTCTCAAATGCTTGAAAAATATACTTACTATATTATATTCAGCTTGTACACAAAAAATGAATAAATATTTATTTTTTTGAAATGAATTATTTTGTATTGATACTTTTACCTATTGTATATTAAAAACTTTCATCGCATTTTTGTATGTGGTACTTGCAACCTCTTCTAAGCTTATTTCTTTAAAGTCTGAAATCTTTTGGGCTATATATTTAACATTAATAGAGTTATTTCTTGTTCCTCTTTTAGGCTCTGGTGCTAAATATGGGCTATCTGTCTCTATTAGTATTTTTTCTATGGGTACCATTTTTACTATTTCTTCAGCATTTTTAGAATTTTTGAATGTTATTGGCCCAGCAAATGAAATATAATACCCTAAAGTTAACCCTTCTTTTATAAGTTCTCTATTTAATGGTGAACAATGAAATACTCCTGTATTATTTACTCTATTTTCTTTTAATATTTCTATAGTATCACATGTTGCTTCTCTTGTATGTATAACTATTGGTAAATTATATTTGTTAGCTAGTTGTATTTGTTTTATAAAAATTTCTTTTTGTATTTCCTTATTTTCTTTATTCCAATAATAATCTAATCCTATTTCACCTATTGCTACTATTTTTTTGTTAATATCGTTTTTTATTATTGCCTCTAGTTCTTCTATTAGAAAATCTATTTCTTCTAAACTTTCTGGTACATCATTTGGTGAAATTCCGCTAATTGTATATATATAATCATATTTATTGGCTATTTCTAAAGCAAGTTTTGAAGAACTTAGGTTATATCCTGCACATATGAATTTCGTTATATTATTTTCATATGTTTGTTTTATTATTTCTTCTCTATCCTCATCAAATTTTTCATCATTATAATGTGAATGTGAATCAAAAAACTCCATATTTTCTCCTCCTTTTAGATAAATCGCACCGCACGCTAGGGACGGTGCTTTTCGTTCCGAAATCGGAACGGTAGGGACACTCCTTATACATTTCGCTAGTACTATTGTTTAACAATAAAACTATCAAATTTTATATTTCTATTTTTTATTGATTGTGCAATTTGCTATTGCATATTCTTTTATGTGTGCTAAGCTAATATCTATTTCTATATTATCTCTTATTTTATCTTTATTTATATTAGCATATGGTCTTCCCTGTTTATTATTTAGTATTTCCATATTTTTCCATGTTATATCATATTTATTTTGTAAGTAGGGAGATATTGCTTTAAATATTGCTTCTTTTGCTGCAAACCTCGCTGCATAGTGTTCATATTTAGCCTCATTTTTTCCTTCACAGTATTCTATTTCTTTTTTTGTATATATTTCATTTAGGAATTTTTCTCCAAATTTTTCTATTCCTTTTTTTATTCTTTCTACTTCTATTATATCTGTACCACAAGTAATGTTCATATTCTTCCTCCTTATATCAAGAAAGGGCATAATTTGGCAAATTCTCTTAGTTGTTACTAGCCGATTAATCCCCCACAATTTGAAATTGATTTATCCTATAATATAATAAAAGTGTGTCAAAAGTAATTGGAAAATTGACACACTTTTATATTTTAATATTATTTTGTGTAATAGTTCGCATTTATATCTTCTGCTAAGTAGTATGTTCCTATAAAGTCTACTATCAAATTGTTTTCTAAGGTATATTGTGGCTCTACTATTACTTTTCCTGTTTTATCTATTGCTCCCCATTTACCATCTTTTTTTACTGCTGCATATCCATATTTATTTTGCTCTGTTGCATCATCATATATATAGTCTACTACGACTGTTCCTTTTTCATTTATGTATCCATATTTACCATCTTTTTTACTTAAGAATATAGTATTTGAAGTTAATATTTCAGTGTTTTCTTTTTCTTCTAGTTTAAAGTTATAGTATTTATAGTTTTCGTTTACTCTCATTTTTATGAAGTTTTTGTCTGTATTTACTTCTGATAGTATACCTTCTGCTTTTAGTTTTAATTCTTTATCATATATTTCTGTTTGTGAGTTTTCTTTTTGCGCACTTATACAATTTGCTGCTTCTATATAATTTATATATGAATAGTTAAATGGTATTTTTTCTTCTCCTGATATATTTATTACTCCATATTTACCATCTTTTTTTGCTATGTATGTATCTGTATAAGCATATATCAAATCATCATATTTATAGTCTACTTTTATTTGCCCTGTAATATCTATTATTCCATATTTTGCGTTTTTCTTTGCTGTTATATAATTTAAATTTATCTGTTTTACGTCCTCAAATGCATTTTCTAAATATGTTTTCTCTTTGTTTACTATTTTTAGTGCTGATTTCTCTTTTACTACATACATATTATTTCCATATACACTTTTTATTTCATCATATTTTGTATCTAATACTTTTTGTCCATTTGAACTTATTACTCCATACTTTCCTTCTGCATTCTTTACTATAAATCCGTTTTCATATTTTTCGCCAATAGCACTTACTTTTTCGTATTCGTTTGGAACTATTTCTGCCCCTATATTGTTTATTATTCCTTCTTTTCCATCTTTTATAGTAATTGCTACATTTTTTATTCCTATTAATGCTTTTATTTCATCATATTTGGTAGTTGCTAATTCTTTGCCTTCTAAGTCTATTAATCCATATTTTCCATCTTTTTGTACTTTTAGTATATCTGTTTCATACCATAAGTTATTTTGTTTGTCATTATTATATAATACTTCTACTTTATCATAATTTGTATATAGTTCTTTTCCTTTTTCATTTAATACTTTTGTCTCAAATGTTCCTGTTTCATAGTTTGTATTTATAGTACATATAAATATTGGCTTTGAATTATTTGGAACTATTATCATTTCTTCATAAGTAGGTTTTATTATTATATTTTGTTTTGTGTCTATTACTCCCCATTTTCCATTTTCATATATTGGGTAATATGCTGTTATAAATGTTTTTTCTTTTACATTGTCTTGCTGTTTTAATAACTCACGTATTACTATTATGAACAT
This sequence comes from uncultured Clostridiaceae bacterium, assembly GCA_950096965.1. Classification (GTDB taxonomy): domain Bacteria; phylum Bacillota; class Clostridia; order TANB77; family CAG-508; genus UMGS1663. The sequence goes on from CATNCV010000003.1 coordinate 4,271, forward strand.
TGTTATTACTAGTATTGCTATTATTACTGCTATTACTTTTTTTACATTTAATTTAGCTTCTGTATCATATCTTCTTCCTTTACTTCTACTCATTGTAACACTATTCCTCCTCATATTTATATTAAAACATAATTTCTGTGATTTATCAATAAAAGATTAATAAAAACTATATATTTAGTTTATAATATATGTTAGAAATAGGTCGCCTATGGTAAGCGACCCTTATACCTAAAAACTATTTATCATTCATTTTTAATTATTAACTATTTTACTTTCGCTACTATTACTGTCATGTCATCTTTTGGTCTTCCATAGTTATTGTCTATTGCTTCGCTTAATATAATATCAGCTATTTTTTGTGGTTCTTCTATTTCTATTTCTTCTAATAAGAATTTTAACCATAATTCCTTATTTGTGTATTCTTCTGATGATTCTATTATTCCATCACTACACATTACTAATATATCTCCTTGATTTAGGTCTTTATCATATACTACTAAGTCTATATCATTTAGTATTCCTGTTGGTAATGATACTGATTTTAATATTTGTACATTTCTTTTATTTTTTACAAAAGTTGGACATGCTCCATTTTTTATAAATTCTAAATTTTTAGCATATAAGTCAAATATTGCAATATCCAATGTTGCATACATGTCTTCTTCGTTTATACTAGAAAGTACCGAATTTATTAGTCTTAATGATGTGTCTTTATCAAAACCTGATGATAGTAATCTATTTAGCATTGCTATTGCCATATTACTACTTTTTTTAGCATTTTTTCCACTTCCCATTCCATCACTTATTGCTATTAGGTATTTGCCATCTTCTAAGCTTGTTTGAACATTACTGTCTCCTGATAATATTGAACCTGATTTTGTTATTTTTGCTATTCCTATTTCTAGTGTTTGTTTATCTTTTGAAATGAAAGTATACATACAGTTATCTGTGTTTAATCGTAGCCCACATTCTTGCCTTTTTAGCATCATTTCTTCTTCTAGTATTTTTGATATTATTTTTGTCATTTTCTTTATGTTGCAAGTTGGTTTTTCCACATTCTCACATATTTTTGTGTATAATTTAATTTCTAACCTACCTGTTTTTTCTTTATTTATTATTATTTCTTTTACTTCTGTCCCAATTTCTTTTAACTCATTTACTATTTGATTTCTTTTTTCTTCGTATTCATCTTGTTTTGGTTTTGTTTCAATATTCCCTGCCAAGTTTTCTATTGCTTTTGAAACTTCTTCTAGCTGATTTGATACTGCTTTTTTGTTCTCATCTAGCTTCTTTTTCCATATAAAATTTAATTTACTTACTCTGTATGAATAATTAATTGTTTTTATCATTTTTGATAAGTCTTCTTTTATATTTTCATTTATTATGATATAGCTATTGTGTCTTGCACATATTTCTATTAAATCTTTTTCTACAAGCATTTCTTTTTCTAACAGTTCATCAAATATATCTTCTACTATGTTATCTTTTGGAGAATATATATCTTCAAATAGTATATTTTCTTCTATTTGTTCTAAGTTATTTTGAAGTTCTTTTTCAAATATTTTAAAGTTGTCTCTTTCTTGTACTTTTAGCTCTTCTTCATCTAATATAGTTGCTGCTGCTTCTTTATAACTTTTAGCTATTTCTGAAATAGTTTGTGACATTGCTTCTAATTTGTATATTGTGTCTTTATTTTCTTCTAAGTTTCTTCCTGTTACTTCTGGTAATAGCTTAATATCATTGTTCATATTTTCTATATTTATTTTTATATTCTTTGGAACTGCTAAAAGCCCAATAGCTGCAATTAATATTTCTTGCATATTAATTACTTGCGCTGTATTTCCATTTGTAACATATGTAAGTATAATGTTTCCTGCTATAAAACCTAATATTACTCCTATTTTTCCAAATTTAACAAATATACCTGCTACCATTCCTGAAAGTGCATATGAGGCAACCTGACTTATTTCTCCTGCTCCTATAACTCCAAGAACTGTTCCTACACAAATACCTGCTGTTCCTCCTACTAATATTCCATTTTTCCAACCCATTATTAGTACTATTAATATACACAGTATATTTTTTAAGCTATATCCAAATATACTAAAGTTTCCTATGCAAGTTACTGATATTGCTAGCATTAGGCTTGTCCCCATTACTTCTTCTATCGAATACACTTTTCTTGAACCTAATTTAGCTATTGCTGGCATCGCATTTACAAATATTTTATAGAATATAAATGTGCATATACTGTACATTATTCCTAATAATAAGTCATACACCATAAATTCCTTAAATATTAACTCTACTAGCTTTACTGTTAAACATATAACAAATAACCTAATACCTAATTTTCTTGTTTCGTTATTTTCCGCATCATATTTGGCTGGTTTTATTATTATACTAAATAATAACATTAATGTTATTAATACATAGTTTAGGGTATTTCCCATACCAAATGATATTAAGTTACTTATTGCTATTATAATAAATGGTATACCTATTGGATTAGAACTACTAAGTATTGCTGCAAGTAGTGCTACTCCAAATGGGTTTAAGCTTTCACTTGCTCCAAATGATACTTGTGATATCATAAAACATATAATATATAATATTATTTTTTGCTTTGTAAAGTTTTTCTGTATTACTTCCTTTATTGTCTGCTTTCTATTTATTTCCTCTTCATAATTTATATCATTTTCTTCATAATTTTTATCTATGTTTTGAAACATATTTTACCACCTCATACTTTTTTTCTTATCTTTTGCTTATTTTTTCTTTCGTTATTTTAATATAATTTGTCTATATTTTTTGTCGCTTTTAAGTATGAAATAAAAAAAGTTTTTTACAACTTGTGATTTTTTTTCTTATTTATCTTTATTTTTAGTTTTTTATTACAAAAACTTTAATATATTTTATCGCAAAATGGCGGAAATTACAAGGGGAAACAAAAATAAAAACATCATATTGATGTTTTTTTGTATGATAGTAAAGTACACTATTTTAAGTTATAGAGTAGCGTGAAGTAAGTAATATATTTTATTCCTATTTTTCTAACCATACTTTTCTTATCGTCATTTCTGTATGTTCATTATAGTTACTATTTTGAGCTGTTAATGCAATATATGCTTCTCTTAATTTTTCGTCTATATTACTTAAGTCTAGCTCCATCTTAGTTGCATTTTCCGTTATTGAGCTATTAGCCCATGTTCCATTTGTATATTTTTCTGAATTTGTAGTTATTATTAACCTATTTACTAACTTATTTGTTCCTTTACTAGGAGTTATGAATTCTCCCTCTGCAACTAATTTTGAATATTTTGAAATATTAATTGGTTTTGATGTTACCCATGAAGGATAATAATTGCTTGAAATATGTGGGTTAGTACTTGTATTCTTAACATACATATATTCATTTGTTTTAGAGTATTGTCCATAACCTGTACCATAACCTGAAACACTTATTCCTTTCCATCCCCCTGTAATATTCTTATATTCATTTCCACTATTATATATTTCTAATTTATTCGAAGTTTGCTTATTCACATTATTTGATATTTTTATTTTTCCTTTTTTGTCCATAGCAATTACCTTTATGTCATAATTACTATCAAGTTCTAAGTTTTTGTATATGTAACCTTTTTCTTTTGTATATTCTACTACTTCTCCATTTAATAAATATGCATATCCTACAATTGAATTTGAGTTAATAACTTCGATTTCTGGAAGTTCAATTTCTATGTAATCACCATTGCATTCTTTAATTATTGGTGTAAAGCTTTTAATATCATTTGAATTTGATTCGGAGTAACTAAAACTACCACCTTCTGTCCCAAAGTATTTATCTAATTCATTTAAGCTCGATAATTCCTGTTGTTGCATTGTTTTCCATTTTTCACTTGCTTCTTTTGCTTTTTTAATTATTCCGTTGTTTCCTAATGTGAAATATATTACTATGCTTGCTAAAATTATTAGTATTACTATTGTGATAACCATGGTTATTAGAGTTATTCCTGTGTTAGTTATAGACCTTTCAGTTATATTTTTATTCATTTTATTTGAACATTCTTTTTTATCTTCCATTTATTTTCCACCTCATATAACTTTATATATCACATTATATATTTTATAATTTTAAAGCACAATAAAAGTGACTTTTTTTGCTAGTCACTTTTATACATAACTTTTTTATTTTATTTGCCATTTTAATATTGGATATCCATTATTATATTTCCATGTTCCATCTTCTTTCTTTATATCACTGGTATAAGCGTCTCCTAATACTGTAGCTGTTATTGACTGAGTTTTAGTATAGGAATTATTAATTTTTCTATATGAATTACTATTATTACCTCCTACTATTTCTCCTACATTTTGTGTTCCTTTAATTGTTCCTATATTATAGCAATTAGTAATGGTTACCATTGAGTTTGCACCATTTGCAAATCCTACAATTCCTCCTATTCCATTATATCCCTCTACAGAACCTATATTGTAACAGTTATTAAGTTCTATATTTCCAGAGTTGAGTCCGATAATCCCTCCTATACATGCTACATTTGAGTTATTTCCATAAGCTTTAATATTACCTAAATTATAACTTTCACTTATAGAAGAATATGATGTTCCTGCAATTCCTCCTACATGACCTCCATTTTTCCCTATTACTGTTGCACTATTTGATACTTTTTGTATTGTAGTTTCTTTCGCACATCCAACTATTCCACCTACATAGCAAGCATATTGGTCAGGAGTAGTTGCTTCTATCTTTGCATTTGAAATCGATTTTTGCTACTCAACAAGAAAGAGGCTTTACCTTTTAAGCAAGCTAATAGCCGCCCCTATAACTTTAACTTAAAATAGATTACTTTCCTAATATATAAAAAAGAAGCATTAGTAAATGCCTCTAATGCTTCTTTATATTATAATACATATTTTTTAATTAACATTACTCCTGCTCCAATTATTGCAAGTGATATTGTTCCTAATGTTATATAACTTAAGTTTATTAGTTCTCCTGTTTTTGTCGCTAGTATTACTGGTGCGTCGTCTATGTCGTCTTCACCTGGCTTTTTGTTATTTGGAACTGAGTCTATGTCTGGAGTGTCACTGTCATTTTTGTCTTTGCTTATTTCTGCTGTATTTACTTTTAGACCCATGTTGCTTGCTCCATTTATCCATGTTAGTAATACTTCTACTTCTGCACTTTCTCCTGGTTTTAATAAAGTATTTGCTAAAGCATTTGTTACTATTTTACCATCTACTTCTTTCCAGTTTTTATTATCAGCTGCTACAAATTTTAACCCTTGTGGTATGTAGTCTGATATTTCGGTTGCATATCCTGGTATTTCTCCTTCGTTTGTTACTCTTATTTTATACCTGAATTTTACAACTACTTTATCTATTTTACTTTTTTCTATTTCTACTTTTACTACTTCTTCTGGATCGTCTTCTGCTTTGTGGCCTGTTTCGATTACTTTTTCTTTTCCATTTTCTATAACTATAGCCTGAGTTACCCATTTTCTTAATGCCAAATCAAAGTATTTAACTTTTACTTTTTCTATATCTTGATCATCTTCTCCTTCTATCCATTTATCTGGAGTTGAATCTATGTCTATTACTGGCTTTCCATCTTTGTCTTCATCATCAGCTATTTGTGCTTTATTTATTAGTATTCTATCTGATGTGTTTGGTTCTGTTACTTTAAATGCTATTTTTATATCTCTATAATCTGGTTCTTCCATACTATTTGCATCAAATGGTTTTAATAAGTTATCTCTTCCTTCTGTTTCTTGAGCTTTAGATAAATAATCTGTTGAAATTGATACTGCTTTTTCTAAGTTATCTGTTTCATTTCCTTCTTCATCTAGCATTATCCATCTATATTCTTTATTTATTTCATTTTCTGGTAAGAACTCTAAGCCTTCTGGTAAATCATCTTTTACTTGTTTTGCATATCCTGCTTTTGTTCCTTCATTATATATACGCAAAGTGTATGTTACTATATTCCCATTTTCTACTTCTACTGGTTCTTTTGTATGTGTGTATATATAATTTCCATCTTCATCTATGCTAAATTGTGGGTATCTATTTGTTATTTCATTTTCATTTACTGCTGTTATAAACTTTCTTAATGCTAAGTCGAAGTATGATAATTTTATGTGCTCTACATCTATGTCATCTTCTTTTTCATCATTATTGTTTGGTTCTGAGTCTTTGTCTATTACTGGATTTCCATTTTCATCTGAATCATCTGATATTTCTGCTATATTTGTTATTATTCCTTCATATGTACTTGGTGCTATTACTTTAAATACTACTTTTACATCTTTATATTCAGGTGAACCCATTGTTTCTTGGTCAAATCCTTTTATTATGTTTTCTCCATCTTTTTCTTGTTCTTTTGATAAGTAATCGGTTGTTATATATTTTGCTTTAGAAACATCGTTAGTTTCATTTCCTTGTTCGTCTAACATTATCCATCTATATTCTTTATTTGTATCATTTTCTGGTACAAATTCTAAACCATTTGGAATATTGTCTTTTACTTCTTTTGCATATCCTGCAACATTTCCTTCATTATATATTCTTATTGTATATTCTACTAAATCTGTTGTTTCTACTTCTATTGGTTCTTTTGTATGAACATATATGTAGTTTCCATTTTCATCTTTATTAGTAGTAAATACTGGATATCTATTAGTTACTTTTTCATCATTTACACTTGTTATGAATTTTCTTAAGGCTAAGTCAAATTCTTGTAATATTAGTTTGTCAAAGTCATCATCATCTTGTTGACCTTTATAATGATATGTAGAATCTGTTAATATTGATTTATTTGTGTCTCTTCCTTTATAGTCTGGTAGGTCTGAGTCTTGTGGTAAGTTATCATCTTTAATATCATCTTGGTCTTTTGAATTATCGTTTGTCAAGCTATCCTGCGTTGAATCCCTATCTATTACTACATTTCCGTTGCTATCTGTAAATGCTGTTATTTCTGCTATATTTGTTATTATAGTATCTAGTTTCTCTACATTTACTACTTTGCATTTTATTTTTACATCTATATAGTCTAGTTTTTCGCCATCAAATGCTTTTAATAAAACTTTGTCTTCACTTTCATTATTTCTTGTAGCATATATTGTATCTTGATTAGATGATAATTTAGTATTTGGTGATGTTATGTCAGTTTTTACTACTCTTCCATTAGATGTCCAGCCATATTGAGCATTGAATTCATCATTTACAAATTCTAACTCTGGTGGTAAGTAGTCTGTTATTTCTGTTACATATCCATCTAATTGACCTTCATTATATACTCTTATTGTATATATTACTTCACTGTTTTCTGAAACTCCTACTGGTGCTTTTTGATGTTTATATGTTGCTGTAGTTGCAGTTCCTGCTTTTAAATTTGTTATATCTACTACTGGTTCTTTTATGTATTTTCCATTATTATCTACTAATTGTTTTTCATCTATCTGTGTTATGAATTTTCTTAAACTCAAGTCGAATTGTTTTCCTGGCATTTTTAGATCTTCATAATCATCATCATCATAGTAACCCCATCCTTTTTCTGATTCTCCTGGGTTATAATTTTGCTTTTGGTCTTGTGTTAAATCTCCTGGGACTGAGTCTCTATCTGTTACATTATTTCCATATGCATCTGTACATTCTGTTATTTCTGCTATATTTTTTAATATTTTATCTTCTGTTGAGTCTATTGCAATTACTTCACATTCTATTTGTACATCTTTATAATCAAGTGTAGTTCCATCAAATGCATTTATTATTGTTTCTGATAATTTTTCTGTTTCTACTGTTCTTTCATCGTTTGAAACTGTCCATCCATTATCTATGTTTATCTGACTATCTTGTATAAATTTTAGGCCTATTGGTAAGTAATCTGTTATTTTGCTTGCCTTTCCATTCATTTCACCTTCATTATATATTCTTATTGTATATAATACTCTATCTCCTGTTTTTACTATTAGTGGTTCTTTTGTATGTTCTTTTTCTACTGTTTGTTTTCCATTATTTAATGTGTCTAATTGTTCTTTAGTTGTTTTTGGCACTCTATCATATTCTGTTTCATTTATTTTTGTTATAAACTTTCTTAAGGCTAAGTCAAATTCTTTTCCTGGTATTTTTAGATCTTCATAGTCATCATCATCATAGTAACCCCATCCTTTTTCTGATTCTCCTGGGTTATAATTTTGCTTTTGGTCTTGTGTTAAATCTCCTGGGACTGAGTCTCTATCTGTTACATTATTTCCATATGCATCTGTACAGCCTGTAATTTCAGCTATATTTTTTAGTATTTGGTCTGCTCCTGTATCTACTGCAACTACTTCACATTCTATTTGTACATCTTTATAGTCAAGTATAGTTCCATCAAATGCATTTATTATTGTTTCTGATAATTTTTCTGTTTCTACTGTTCTTCCATCATTTGAAACTGTCCAGCCATTATCTATGTTTATCTGACTATCTTGTATAAATTTTAGGCCTACTGGTAAGTAATCTGTTATTTTGCTTGCCTTTCCATTCATTTCACCTTCATTATATATTCTTATTGTATATAGTACTCTGTCTCCTGTTTTTACTATTAATGGCTCTTTTGTATGTTCTTTCTCTACTGTTTGTTTTCCATTATTTAATGTGTCTAATTGCTCTTTAGATGTTTTTGGTACTCTGTCATATTCTGTTTCATTTATCTTTGTTATAAATTTTCTTAAAGCTAAGTCAAATACTTTTGCTGATATTTTTAGGTCTTCATAGTCATCATCATCATAGTACCCCCAACCTTTTTCTGATTCTCCTGGGTTATAATTTTGCTTTTGATCTTCTGTTAAATCTGCTGGTACTGAATCTCTATCTGTTACTGCTTTTCCATTTTCATCTTTACATTCTGTAATTTCAGCTACATTTTTTAGTATTTGGTCTGCCCCTGTATCTATTGCAACTACTTCACATTCTATTTGTACATCTTTATAAGCAAGTGTAGTTCCATCAAATGCATTTATTATTATTCCTGATAGTTTCTCAGTTACTATTGTTCTTCCATCACTAGATACAGTCCAGCCATTGTCTATATTTATTTGGCTATCTTGTATATATCGTAAACCTACTGGTAAATAGTCTGTTATTTTGCTTGCTGTTCCATTTATTTCACCTTCATTATATATTCTTATTGTATATAATACTCTGTCTCCTGTTTTTACTACTAATGGTACTTTTGTATGTTCCTTTTCTACTGTCCATGTTCCATTGTTTAGTTTTTCTAATTGCTCTTTAGATGTTTTTGGAACTCTGTCATATTCTGTTTCATTTATTTTTGTTATAAATTTTCTTAAGGCTAAGTCAAATGTTTTTTCCTTTGGTATATTAGGTGTAGTTATTGATACTACATAATTTTTTTCTGTTTTTCCTATTTCAACAACTGGTTGATCTGTTAATGGTGCATTATTTACTGACCAATATGTAAGTGTTTTTTCATTTGTTTTTGTTGTTACACTAAATTTTAAACCTGAAGCATATTGGCTAGATGGTACTGATATATAAAATTGACTTCCAACTACATCTTTTAGCTCTACTTCTATTTTATTTGTATTTAATATTTTAAATGTTACTGGTGTTTCTCCATTTTTTAATGTTGCTTCTAAAACATATTCTATATTATTTGTTATTTCACTTATGCTGTATGGACCTAATATATAGTTTTCACCTTCTAATTTGATTGTGCTATTAGTTGTATCTATAGATATTGGGTTTTGAGTTGTTGTTGGTAATGGCTCTGTATTTCCATTTTCTCTTGCTTTTGCTACAAGATAATTATATAGTGCAATTGCTGCTTCATTTCTTCTAAAACCTTCATCATTTGTAGGAAATTTATTAGAAATTGATGTATAGTCTTCACTTTTATTTTTTTCTTTTAAGTATAATTCAAAAGTATTTGATGGTATTTGATAGTCTTCATTATTATTTGTAAATTGCCATATTGCTAATTGTTGTACTACATCTATATCTTCATCTGTAAGTTTTTCAAAATATATTTTATCTTCAATACCTAATACATTTCTATTGTAGTCTTTTGCGGAATTTAATAATTGCTTTCTATCATCTCCATTTGTATCAATTTCTGGAACATAGCAATGTTCTAATATCCATATTAATGAGTTATATACAGACCCACTAGGTATAGCACTTAAGTAATTGCCTTCTATTTGACTTCTATTTTTTAGGTCAAACTTTTGATTATATATTCTTACTTCATTTCTTCCAACATATGTTCCATCTGGCAGACGTGAACCAAAACCTTGACCTGGTTTTATACAGTACAAGGTTTTATTTTTATTTGGATTTGATCTTTCATCATCATCATATGAAGTTATTTTCCATACTATTTTATCTAATACACTGTAGGCATATTCTTTATTATTGCTGTCCTTTTTTCTGTATTCTTCTATACCTAAATACATAGGTGGTTCCACCATTTCAGCTTTTACTGTTGTACTAATTCCTATAGCTATTAACATTACACTAATTATTAATATACTCAAAATTCCTTTTCTCAATTTCATTTTACCCATCCTTCTATATTTTATTTTTTGTTTTTAAATATATTTATATATATTATATTTTAAAGAGTTTTTGTTTTTAAGTCAATAGTAATATTTAGCAGGTTTTTAAGCCTCTTCTTCTCTTTAAAAAATGTGCCCTACGGATATAGCTTTTTGCTTTCTTTCTTCTATTATAAGCACTATATTATTATTATATTACATTTTTGTTACAAAATCAAGGTTTTATGTGAATTTCTCTAGGGATAGCTGAATTTCGAGCTATTGTGTAAAAGCTATTTATCTTTTAGAAGTTTAAAAATATTTGTTTAATCTTTCATACTATATAGTAATCAATTTATTATAAAAAATGGTGTAATTTCTTAGAACTATGGCCAAAAAGAAGCAGCTCGTATTATGAAGTGAACCCATTTTAGGATTGATTTCTTGGAAATGCTCTCCAGAATGAAGAATACTAAAAAGTGATGTTTGTATTGCCAAAAACTACTTAACAAATAAAGAGCTAGATTTCTTACAAAGTATTGTTAATATGTATTTAGATATAACAGAGAACTGTGCTAAAAGGCAAATACCTATGAAAATGATATTTCAACATTTTCTCGTTTTTTTGGAGGCAACAGTCTACAATTACTAACCTCAAAACTAGCTCCACAACTAGCCTTGAAAATTTATTATCCATTTTTTATAACAATTTTATAACATCTAGTTTGAATTTTTAATTTTCTAATCTCTGAAAACCTTGAAAATACTACATTTTTATTTTTAGTATAAAAACACATAAAAATCGAGAAAACATTGACATTTCAACGTTTTCTCGATTTTTCATTGGAGGCGCCACCCGGATTTGAACCGGGGATCAGAGTTTTGCAGACTCGTGCCTTACCGCTTGGCTATAGCGCCGAATATTTTTTTTGGAGCGGGAAACGGGGCTCAAACCCGCGACCTCTGCCTTGGCAAAGTTATGCTCCTATGTTCTTACAACATTAAATAATGTTATTTAGCATCATTTTGTACCACTCAAATATACTACAAATTCAGTAAAAAGTCAATATTTTGCTAGGCAAAAAATGATTTAATAGATTTTATTTAAAAAATAAGTTTTTTAGAACTGTTTTAGAACTATTTTAGAATTCATTTAGAACTCAAAAAATTCGTTTTAGAACATTTTAGAACTTTTTAGAACTAGATTATCTATCTAATATGTATAATATATCTTATGGGAGTTGAGCAAAAGTGTTACAATTTATTTTTGGATTATTTATAGGGGCTAATCTTAGCCTCTTTTTATATGCGTTGATTATCTGTGCTAAAAATGCAGATGAACATATTAAGAAATAAGGAGGTCAAAAGTGAATGAAGAAAATCAAATTAGTTATTATTCAGTCATACCGGCTACGGTTAGGTATGATAATAGGTTAAAACCAGCAGAAAAGTTGATATATAGTGAGATTACTTCTTTAACTAATAGAATGGGATATTGTTTTGCTAGTAATAAATATTTTGCAAATTTATATGGTGTAACGATTCACACTGTATCACAATGGATTTCTCATTTAGAAAAGTTAGAATATGTGCATATAGAATTGATCAGAGATACAAACAAAGAAATTAAAGAAAGAAGAATTTATATAAATGATACCCCCTATGTACAAAAAAATACATACCCCTATATATTTAAAAGTACATACCCTATATACAAAAATGTACAGGATAATAATATAAATTCTAATATAGATGACTTATTTAATTTTATAATAAATAATAGCAACAAAATACCTAAAAAATTTTATAATATTTTGGATCGTTTGGAATTTCTATATACAGAAGAAATTTTGAATATTATGCAAAAAGATAAAGTTCAAATGTTAAAGGAAATTATATATATTCTCTATGACATATATAACAGCAGTTTTAATAATTTACTATCACAAGTCAAAAGAGAATCTTTAATAAATCTATATATTTTAGCACAAGAACATTCACCTGACGATTTACTCAATTATTATAAACGAACTATTATCAATAAATATACTAACAATAGCACATAAAGGAGTTGATTATATGCCTACTGATTATATAGATAACTTTGAAAATGTTGTATCTTCCATCTTTTTTGTAAGTTTTAAGGTTATAGTAATAATTCTTGCGATATTACTTGTGTTTTCCTTAATAATGCTTGCAGTAGGATGTTTGATAAAATCACAAAAGATAAAATCAAAATTTTTAATTGTAGTACCCAGTTTAATATTAGGTAGTGTATTTTTCTTATCACTTCCCTATATCTTCGTACATTTTAGAAATTTAATTTAGAATAATATAGTGCATTTCTTTACGATTAAGCCCTTACAAAGTCGTAAAGGAGTGATGAAGTTATGAAATTAACGGAAAGGAAAAAACAGATAATTACAAAATTATCTACAGCAGGAACAACTGCTATGTTATTTGCAATGCAAACAAGTCAAGTTTTTGCTGAAACTATTGGTACAGCTGAAGTTCAAACAGCAACAGACAGTATTAAAAGAGTAATAACAAGTATTGCTATGCCACTTGGTGGAGTTCTAATATTTGCAAGTGTTGTTGTTGCAGCACTTAAAATGATAGCCAACTCTAATAATCCACAAAAAAGAGCTGAATCTATTGGAGCACTTGCCTGGATTTGTGGTGGCGGTGTAATACTTGGAGCTAGTTTAATTATTGCTGGAATCATTGTAAATGTTGCTACTAATAACACAGGTAGCTTACTTGGTGGAAGTTAGGAGGTAAACATTTATGAAAGTTTTTAAAGTCCCCTTTGATATGAAAAGGGAAGAAAAAATATTTGGAGGTTATTTAAGTTTAAGGCAAGTAACATATTTAATGCTAGCTGCATCAAGTTTAGCATTATTTGCAACCCCTATTCCAAAAGTTATAACAACTTTTATTGTAATTGCTATATCTACTTTCTTTTTACTATGTAGCTTTTTAAAAATTGGTGAGCAGAACTTTGATAAGTTCTTTTTTTATGCGATTAAATATCTATTTCGCAAAAAGAACTTCGTTTACAGGAGGTGTGGCAGATGGTCTTAATGATATTATTTTTAGTGCTTACTCTTGTCTTTATAATTGGTACAGCAGTTTATTTGAATTATAAAAAGAAAAATATAAATTCAAAGATAAAACAAAGTTCTCCTATTGAAGATCAACCAAAAGGTAAAAAGAAAACTAAAAAACAGTTAGAAGATTTACTTGAATTTAAAATAAAAGATAATATGATTTGTCTTGGCAATAGATATTCTTATGTTATTAAACTTGGAAATATAGACTATAATATGCTTTCTAATCAAGAGCAAGATTCAATAGAAAGCATCTTAATACAAACCGCATTAGCAATAGATTATCCAGTACAATTCTTTTCAACGACAGAATTTATAGACACAAGTAAAATAATAACTTTAATTAAGCAAAACAAAACTAAAAATCCAAAAATACAAGATTATAAAGGATATTTAATTGAATATTTAGAGAACTTAATGGAAAATCGTACAATCTCAGTAGTAAAGAATTATGCCATTATTTCTTATGATGGATTATATGAAAATGCAGTTCAAGAGTTAGAGAGAAAATCCAACTCATTTAAGGGAAATTTGCTTCGTGCAAAAATTGTTTGTGAGACACTTTCTGAAGATGATCTTTACAATTTAATATATAGAGAACTAAATAAAAATGCTGCTCTTAACATTAGTCCTTTAAAGGAAGGAGGTAAAAACTTATATGTTGGTAAAAAACAAAAAAGAAAAGAAAAAGGAAATTGATATATTTAATAACATTCCGTCAATGGCTGATTTGCTACTACCTGAAGAACTGCAAGAGAGAAAAGACTATTTAACATTAGGTTATAATAAGTATTCTCGTATATTTGCAATGACTGTATATCCAGAACAAACATGGATTAGTTGGTTAGATGATTTATTTGGTATTGGAAATATAAACATTTCTGTAAAAATAGAGCCATCTTCAAATGGTAATGTTATAAATCAATTAACAAAAAAACTAGTACAAAGTCAATCAGAGTATGCAACATACTCAAAGCAAGGTAATATCCTACATCTTCCAGTATTAGAAAAACAGATTAACGATCTTGAAGATTTAAGAATGCTTATCCAAACAAACCAAGATAAGTTATTTTTTGCTACTATTTTTATTACTTTAAATGCAGAGAGCTTATATGAACTAAATGAAAAAACTAAAATATTAGAGAGTGAATTAAATAAGAAAACAGCTATGATACGAACTCTAACATTTAGACAGTTAGAAGGATTAAAAACAATGCTTCCAATTCGGAGAATTACCAATAGCAAATTATGAAAGAAATATGGTAGCTCGGAGGTATTGCAACATTAATTCCTATTTCAAATCCTAACTTGTCGCACGATAAAGGAATTTTTATAGGTAGAAATATGTTCACTAATGCTCCTATATATGTAGATACTTTCATTCGGTCCACCAGCATTGCCAAACCCACATGTATTTATTTGTGGTACTTCTGGTGGTGGAAAAAGTGTAGCATTGAAAACATTAACAGCAAGAAACATAGCGACAACAGGTTGTGGAGCTTTCTTCATAGATGTTGAAGGTGAATATACTGGACTTACTAAAATGCTTGGTGGTAAAGTAATAAAAATTAGGCAAGGTGAATCTGCTGGAATAAATCCATTTGAGTTGGAACCTGATACAAAAGGCAATAAACAATTTTTGAATATACTTGATAAAGTTGCAGAAATAAGAGGTCTGCTTGGTACAATATGTAGAAATTATCAAAGTCGAACTCTAAACGGAACAGAAATTACAGAAATTGAGATAATAGTTAATCAATTATATGCAGAAAAACGGAATTACAAGTGATGTCAATTCACTTTTTGAGAAAAAAGGTGGAAAACTCGATAATGGTAAGTATGCTGTTGGAAGAATACCAAAGAAAATGCCTACACTTTCAGACTTTCAGAAGAAATTAAAAGATCGTGGTAAATGTGAAGAACTGTCAGAGCTTTTAGTTCCATTTTTAAGGGGTAACTCTCTTGGAATATTTGATTGTGAAAGTAAAATTACTTCAGATGCAGAAATTGTTACATTTGATATGAGTGATATAAAAGATGACTTTACAAAATTATATGCTTCTTATGTAATTTTAACTTGGGTATGGCAAAAATTCGTACTAAAGAATAAGGAAAAACGAAAGATAATAGTTTGTGATGAAGCTTGGTTATTCTTAAAGTTTCAAGAATCAGCAGAGTTTCTAGTAAATGTAGCTCGTAGACGGTCGTAAGTATAATGTTCCATTATTCATACGGTAGTCAGTTTATTGATGAATTTTTATCATGTGAAGAACGGTAAAACAATTATAAATATATGTTCAACTAGATATTTATTTAAGCAAAGTCCTGGATCAGTAGATGAAGTTGTAGACTTTTTTAATTTGTCTGAAGGAACAAAAAACTTTTTAACAACAGCTAATCCTGGCGAATGTGTAATTAGCTTGAACAATAGTGTTACAGCAATAAAATTTATAATTACAGACTTTGAAAAACAGTTTGTGTTTACTTAAAAGGAGGTCAATAGCAATGAAAAAAATAATTAAAAGTATGTTTATTGTACTTATGATTTTTATGTTGGTGTCCCCTATTTGTTTTGCTGCTAACAAAGATGATAAAGTCGATTTAAAAGAACAAGTAAAAAAAGAAGATGGCTCTCTGTTTGAGAAAATAATTGCTGAATGTATTGGTGGATTAGCACAGACAGTATTTGACTTTACCACTCGGTGAAGATTCCAATGTAGGATTCAAAGATTATGACGATTTAATATTTAATGGCAATAGACTAAATGATAGCTTATCTCCATTCACTTCGGATCTGTGGAATAAAACAATGAAATGGTATGGTATATTTTCGGCTATTTCTGGAAGTTTGATTTTAATTGCAGTATTTATTCTTAGCTATAAAATTATAGTGGCTGGTATGAATACTGCTAGAAAAAATGAAGCAAAAGAAAGTTTAATGAGGCTCTGTTTTGGTGGTGTAGCAATAGCTCTTGCTCCTATATTTATACGACTTATGTTATTTTTAAATAATAGTATGGTATATCTAATACTTAATGCTTCAAATAATGCAAGTTTAGGCGATAAATTGGGAGAAAGTATGCTTACATCTATTTCAACAGGAAATGCAATCGCAACAGCTCTTGTAATTGCAATGTTTATATATTTATTTGTAAAACTAAATATAAAATTTATTGTTAGACAATTTACAATTATCATATTTACTATATTTACACCAGTTGCAGCTGGCCTTTGGATTATAAATAAAAATGTAACAGCAGCAAGCATTTGGGCTGGTCAAATTATAATGAATATATTTATGCAATTTATATATTGTTTCTTATTCCTTATATATCTTGCATTTTTGCCATCTGGTGGTGGTTGGGCAGTTTCTTTAATATGGGCTATGATGATTTTACCATTAGCAGATGCTTTACAAAATTGTTTCCAAAACTTAACTTCTCGAATTGCAGGTGTAGACAATGAACAAATGACAAATCGAGTAGTTGGAATGGGTGCTATGCTTGGATTTGGTTTAGGTGCTATAAAAGAACAATTTAATAGTCCATCTTCAAACAATAATAATGGTAATGGCAACAATGGTGGTCTAAAAGGTTTTATTGATAGAGCAAAATCAGTTGTAAATCCATCAATGAATTTAAGTCCTGAAAAAGACTACAATGGAAATGTAAATCCTATTAGAACAGTTTTACCAAAAGAAAATACAAACACAAATACTAATAATGTAAATAATAACATTTCAATACCTACATCCAATGGAAAAAATACAGAAAGTATCTCAAATGGAACTGCAAGTACTCCAAAATCAATGGTTGGCAAAGTTGCAAAAACAGGATTTAAAGCAACAAAGGCATATTTAAGTGTTGGTGCTAAAATGGCTGAAGGTGATTTTAGCAGTTATAAAGGTAGCAATAAACAAATGAGTAAAAAATCTAATTATCAAAATGTAGAATATATGCAAAATATTCAAAAACTTACTAATGAGAATAATGCTAGGAAATTAGGTGATCAAAATGAGCCTAAAGAATAAAGCTAAAGAAAAACTAAAAAGTAAAGCAAAAAACAAATTAAAAAAAGTAGCTTTTTCTGTAATTAAACCATTTTTACCATACATTATTATATTTCTTGTATTGTTGTTTGCATTTTGTACTGTTATAGATGCAATTTTTGTAGATGATGTTCAACAAGATGAATCTTCTATGTCGCAAGAAGAAAAAGAAGTTAGAACATCATGTATTAATAAAGCTAGCTTTTTAAATATGTGTCATAACTTTTTAGATGGAAATTCTACTACCAGTTTATTAGATGTGGATAGCAGAGAAAATGACAAGCAAATACAATGGTCTCATTTATATGCACTAATGGCTTTTCACAATATGTCAGATGGTAGTAAATTAGATGCAAATTTACTTGAAAAAGTTGCTAAACATTTTGAAAGCACTTTTAAATATGAAACCTATAAAATTAAAACTGAAACAACAACTACAACAAAAGATGAAAATGGAAATGAAACTACAAATACAACTACCAGTGAGCAGACCGTATATTTATTAGTAGAAAGCGATACTATAATGGGACATTATAAATATAACTATGAAGAAAAAACTACAACAGAGGGTAATACAAAAACTACTAAAAAGGTTTATGTGGGCGAAGAACTTATTGGGGAGAAATACGAAAGATTAAAAAATTATTTAAAGAACAATTTACATATAAGGGCTGAAGATATTGATACAGATGTGCAAGTAGTTATTCAAGCATCTAGTGGCTATTATGATGGTAAAGAAAATACAGCTTGGTTACAGGGAAACAGCTCATCTAGTACAATAATTACTAATGGTAAAGGGTTAATTCCTAAAGGAATGTTTACTTGGCCGATACCTGGCTATACTGCAATAACTTCCCCATTTGGTATGAGAGTACATCCAATAACAGGAGCATATAAACTCCATACTGGTACTGATGTGCGGAGCTCCAACAGGTGCAAATTTTGTGGCAATGGCAGATGGTAAAGTAATTACTGCAACATATTCAAACTCTTATGGAAATATGGTTATGATAGATCATGGAAATGGTATTGTTACACTTTATGCTCATGGCTCACAATTACTTGTTACAACTAATCAAACTGTAAAAAAAGGACAGGCAGTTTTAAAAGTGCGGAAGTACTGGATATTCAACAGGACCACACGCACATTTTGAAGTTAGAATCAATGGCAACTTTGCAAATCCAATGGACTATTTTGAAGGAGGTAATTAAAAAATGGTATTGATATTTACAGATAATGAGCAGTTAGACAGAGATTTAAACAAACAAATTGAAGATAGTAGAATTGTCTATTATCCAGATTATGTGTTGGAAGAAAAAGATGCAACAACTCTAATTGCTACATTACAACCTAACAAATACAATTTCAAAGACTTTATGTTTAAAGTTCGAGAAAAAAATATACAAGTTATTTTAATTTTAGAAAATGATAAGGTAAAAGAATTAAAAGAAGCATTAACATTAGGAATTTATGATATTATTCTTGATCCCTTTTCTTTGGAAGATGTAACTAAAAAAATTACGAATCCAAGTATGTTTTCTGAAATTTCAAAATATATAAAAGATATTTTAGAACTAGATGCAAACTAGTTCTATTTTATCGCCAAAAGAAAGGAGGTTTAAGTATTGAGCAAAAATATTAAAAGGGCTATAACAATATCTGTCATAGTAATTTTAGTTATTATTGTTATCATATCTACTTTTTTTATCATAAAATATTTAAACAATAAAGCAAAAGTAGATACTGTTGTAGAGATATACTCTGATGAGAATATTCAAGACAAGTTAGATAATGAAAATACAGATGACTTATTATTGCAAATTGATGGTGAAAGTGTTGTAGGAGTAATCAAAATTGAGAAAATTGGCTTTGAAGGACTTGTTTATGAAGGTACATCTCTTGATACTCTTGCTAAAGGAGTTGGGCATTTTGAAAATTCTTCATATTACAATGGCAATGTATGTTTAGCAGCACATAATACAAATAAGTTTTGGGCTAAATTACATACTTTACATACAGGAGATAAAATTTCTTATATCAGTTTTCTTGGAACTAAAGAATACTATGTAAATAGTGTTACTCAAATTGATGAAACTGATTGGTCTAATTTGGAAAATACAGAAGAAAATACATTAACACTTATAACTTGTGTTAAAGGAAAACCATCGTTAAGGCTTTGTGTGCAAGCGTTAGAGCTATAAAAAATTTTTCTTACTTCAACATTGTCAAACAAAAATAAAAGATGTTATCCTAAATATAGAAAGGGTGATGTCATATGAATAAGAAAAAATTTACATGTATTATTATTGTTTTTATTGTTGTTATTTCAATTTTTATTGGAAAGTTATTATTAAATTATAAAAACTTAAAAATTGCATCTGGTATTAAAAATAATATCATTCAAGATGAATCTTCAAATGAAATATTAGAGGATTCTAAATTAATAACAAATGAATTGCAAGAAAATACTCAAATAGAAGAAACTATTTTATCTAACCAGGAATCAAAAGATGTTGAAACTGTTGTAAAAGAAGAAATAAAGCAAGAAGAAAATCCTTCTCAAAAGCAAGAAACAACATCAAATAATAACAAAACTATAACTAAAAATGAAACGATAAAAAACTCAAACACAGATCAGGAAAAACAACAAAAAGCAACTAATAATCAAATAGAAGAAACTAAACAATCTAAACCACAAAAACTAGAAACACCAGATAAAAACAATAACTCCCCAGATAACTATACCGAAATTGAGGTTAAAGTTGCAGAAAAAAAGGAATGTGATGGAAATAATCATAAAATAGGTGCTGGAAATACAGGACTATGGTTTGAAACAAAAGCCCAAGCAGATAACTATTACGATTCTCAACAAGAAGAATGGGGCAATTTATGGGAAAATGGTGAAATTACAAAGGAAAAATATTTAAAGAAATGTCCTTCAGGTTATGAAGCTTGGACTTGTCCACAATGCAAAAAATGGACAATAAATTTTTATTATAGATAAAAATAAATAATAAAGGGAACAAGAAAATTGTTCTCTTTTTAGTTAGGAGGTATTTTTTATATGTTAAAAGAAAAAAGTAAAATGCGAAAATTATTAGCAATAATGTATATTATAATAACATTATTTGGTACAATTCAACCTATATTCGCAGTATCAAGTAGTGGTACTGGTAAGTGGGTATCAGGGCAATGGGATTCAGGTATTTATACAACTGACAATAAAACAAGTGTTGGAATGTTAATAAGAAGATTGGTAAACTATACAACAGGAGAAAAACTTACAGTATTTTGTTGTGAACATGGAGTAGACAGCCCAACAGGAGAAATACACACCGGCACACACACTAAACCAACAGACGAAAAGTTGAAACAAGCTTGTCGAATAGCATATTTTGGATGGTATAATAAATATGGTAACTATGCTGTTGATGGTGGAATTATGGCAGACAATAATAGAAAAATGGACTATGTTTATACACAACAAATGATATGGGAAGCACTTGAACAATCTAGTGCAACATTTAGAGATTCAAGTATTCAAAATAGTTATGTGAATTTTAAAAACGAAGTAAATTCAAAAATAAATACTATGAGAAGGCAACCAAGTTTTATTAATGATACTATAACAATAGAAGCTGGAGAAACAAAAACAATTAGCGATTCAAATAATGTATTAAAAGACTATGTAAGTTTTGATAAAACAGTTGATGGAATACGAATTGCTCATACAAAAGGTCAAAACACATTATCAATTACAGTAGATGAGAATTGCACAAGAGAAAACTATAAAATATCAGAAAGTACAATGAAAAGTTGGGGCATCATTAAAGAAGAATCAGCAGATAAAGATACAACTGTATATTTTGTTTTTAAAGATAGAGTACAAAATCAATTATATGCACTTGATTATAATGATCCAGTAGGAATGCTATTAGATTTAAAAATCAACTTATATGGAAAATTAGAGTTAGCAAAAAAAGATAATAAAGGAAACTATATACCTAATACAACATTTAAAATTAGTCGTAATTCAGATATGTCAAATCCTATAGGAACATATACAACAGGTTCAAATGGAAAAGTTATAATTGATCAATTAAAAAGAGGAACAATATATATTCAAGAGGTTTCAGTTCCTGAACATTTAATATTAGATACAACTATAAGAAATGTGGAAATACAACCTGCAAAAACTGCAACTTATCAAGCAACTAATAATTGGAAACAAGGAAAAATTCAAGTTGTAAAAAAAGATGCTGAAAGCAATAAAGTAGTAAAAAAGGCTGGAACTGTATTTGACATTTACAATACTAATAATGTAAAATTAACAAGTATAACAACAAACGAAAAAGGTGTCGCTATATCTGGATTGCTCGATTACGGCACATATTATGTAAAAGAACAGAAATCACCAAATAAATACACAATAAAGGTTGAAGTTAGCGAAAATATTGGAGTTGTTGAAAACGGAAAAACTTATGAAATTTCTGTTTTGAATACAAGAGTAAAAGGTAGTGTTACAATTTCAAAAGAAGATACAAAAACAGGAAAACAAGCACAGGGTGAAGCAAGTCTTGAAGGAGCTGTATATGGATTATATGCAAGAACTCCAATTTTAGATCCTGCTGATGATAGTATTATTTATAATACTGATGTAAAAGTTGGTGAATTAGTAACCAATGAACAAGCAAATGCTAGAATGGATAATTTGTATTTAGGCCAATACTACCTAAAAGAACTACAACCAAGCAAGGGTTATACATTAGATACTACAAGATATGAATTTGATTTAAACTATGAAAATCAAAATGTAAAAATCGTAACAAAAGATATAACAGTAAAAGAAAGAGTAATTTCACAACCATTTCAAATTATAAAAATATCAAGTGATGATGTTGGAGAAGCTGATTTATTAGCAGGAGTGGAATTTACTATAAAAGCACAAAAAGATATTGACCAATATGGCTCTTGGGAAAAAGCACCTATTGCAAAAAATGCTGATGGAAAAACAACTAAAGTATTAGTAACAGACGACAAAGGCTATGCAGTAAGTGATAGATTGCCATACCGGGTCTTATGTAATAAGAGAAACAAAAGTTAAAGAGGACAAGTACAAAGTTGAAGATTTTAAAGTAGTAATCACAAAAGACAGCTCAGAGCCTCAAACTTGGCGAATATTTAATGATACTTCTTTTAATTCAATTTTAGAAATAGTAAAACAAGATGCAGAAACAGGAAAAGTAGTAAAAATTGAAGGTGCTAAATTTAAAATAAAGAATTTAGACACAGGAAAATATTTTGGCTACTGGGAATGGTCTCCACTACCCCACTATGTTGATTCTTGGACAACAAATGAAACAGGCAAAATAATGACAGGAGATAAGTTAGAAGTCGCAAACTATCAATTAGAAGAACAAAAAAGTCCGAAAGGCTACTTAATTAGCAAAGAACCAGTTAAATTTAGAATTACATCTAATGCAGCATACGAAACTTTACCAGATGGAAAGACACCAGTAATAACTGTTATACAAAAAGATATATCAGTTAAAGGAAAAATAAATGTTGAAAAGAAAGGTGAAGTATTAGTAGACTATAAAGATGGAAAATTTGTATATGAAGAAAGAGGACTTGCTGGTGCAAAATTTCAAATAACAGCAAAAGAAGATATTTATGATCCTTCAAATGATGGCTCAATAATATACAAAAAAGGAACTGTTGTAGATACAATTACAACTGATGATAGTGGAAAAGCAACATCAAAAGCACTTCCACTTGGCGAATTTTCAGTAAATGAATTACAAGCACCTTATGGAATGGTTATAAATAACGAAACAAAAGATGTGTCATTAAAATATAAGGATCAAAATACTGCAATAGTATTTGATAATACTTCTTTTGTTAATGAAAGACAAAAGTTAGAAATAAATGTATATAAAATAGATGCAGATGATGAAAAATTACTTGAAGGTGCAGAATTTAGTTTATATGCAAAAGAAGATATAACAAACTATAAAGGCGAAATAATAATGAAAGCAAATGAACTAATAGAAACTGCAACAAGTGATGAAAACGGAAAAGCAACTTTTAAAACAGATTTACCTTTATTAGATTTTCTAATAAAAGAATCAAAGGCTCCAAAAGGTCATATTTTAAGTGATGAAGTAATAACTGTAAATAGCGAATATCAAGGACAAGATGTAAAAGTATTAAATTTAGAATATAATATGAAAAACGAAAAAGTTAAAGGTTATTTAGAAATTACAAAAGTAGATAGTAAAACAAAAGAAACTCTAAAAGATGCCACTTTTGGAATATATGATATGAATAATAATAAAATTGCAGAAATTACAACAGATGAAACAGGAAAAGCAAAGTCTGAGCTTATCCCTTATGGAAAATATTATGCAAAGGAACTTTCTACAGGATCAGTTTACTATTTATTAAATGAAAATACTTATGAATTTGAAATAGTAGAAAATAATGAAATTGTACCATTAACAATAGAAAATGATAGTGTAGACATTGAAGTAACAGTTGATAAAGAAGGTACAACAGAGATTAAACCTGGAGAAAAAGTAAATTATGAATTTTCAAATGTAGGTAACGCATCAAATGTATATTTAGAAAACTTTAAATGGTTTGATTATATACCTACTGATTATATAAGACTAGAAACTATGACAACAGGAACATGGAATCAAGACTTAACTTATAATGTATATTATAAAACAAATAAATCTGATGATTATGTTTTATTTAAAGAAAACTTGAAAACAACAGAAAATTACGACTTAGACTTTACAACAATAAAATTTGCTGAAGATGAATATATTGTTGAAACAATGTTTGAATTTGGTAAAGTAGATGTTGGTTTCAAAGAAGATACAAAGCCTACTATGGTATGTAAATCTTTTGATACATTAAAGGAAAGTGATACATTCACAAACTATACTAAAACTGTTGGTGTATATTTTGGTGTAACAGCTGAAGCAAATAGTAAATGGACTACAATTACACATATACCACAAGAAAAACACGAGCCAAAACTTCCACGAACAGGAAAATAAAATATGATAATATATTTCTCCTTTATAAATTGCCCTTCAAATTTAATTTATAGGAGGAATTTTTTTATGGAAATTACAGATGTTAGAATTTTCAAAGCAAGAAGAAAAGGAGTTGTTCTTGCATATGCCAATGTTATTTTAGATGGCAAATTTATTATTAGAGGTATCGCATTAGTTGAAACGGAGAAAAATAGAAGGTTTATTTCAATGCCTTCAAGAAGATTAAGGAATGGAGAAAGATCATATAGAGATGTATGTCATCCTTTAAACTCTGATGTTAGAGCAGAACTTACAGAAAAAATCTTTGCTGCATATGATGAACTAATAGAATCAGAAGAATAAACACAAGTATTTTCTTTTTAATATTGCCCTTCAAAAATATTCAAAAGAAAGGATTTGTTTATGATTATAAATAATAATTTACAAAAAAATTTAGTAAATTTAAAGCAAAATATAGATTTACTAATTGAAAGCAATAGTCTTACAGATTTACAAATAGAAAACTTTTTAAGAAATTTTGAAAAGACTAGATATAATATATTAAATGAAATTAAAATATACAATAAAAATGTAGAGTTTGAATATGAGAAAATTAAAACTATTGACAATGACTATAAGGCAGAATTTACAGATAACATATTAAAAATATATGTACCTGAAGTATTGCCTTCATTTAAAAATTTGAAAACTCATACTCACAAGCGAATTTTATTAAATGTTGCAGAAGTTACTAAACCTTTTGCAAATAAATTCGAAAATGAAGTATTTATATATATTAAGGTATTTGATAATTTACTAGGTTGGGATATTGATAATAAATATATAAAACCTGTATCGGATGCTTTGATAATGTCAAATGTTATTCAAGATGATAATATGACAAAAATGTTTTACTGTGCGAAAGGTGAATACTCTGAAAATCCGCATACTGAAATTTATGTTTTTGGAGCACAAGAGGTTAATAAATTCTTGGAAAAATACAGTTCGTAAAAGTAGGGAATTTTTGAAAAATTAAAAGAAAAATTTTGCGACAGGTAGAGAATTTTTAAAATGCAGTAAAATCAAGTATTACAAAAGATTTGTTCCCTACTTTGACGCGTGGAGGTAGGTAGGCGACTGCGATAGCTGTCGAATATCCTACCAAAGTTCAATTAAAGATTTGTTTTTAATTTAATTTTGGGAGGTGATTTATTTGAACTACTTTCCGAATGGTGATGAAGAAATTGCTTTGATAAAATTTATTGCAAAGTTTCAATACTTGTCAGTAAATGATGCAAAGTATTTTTTTAGCACTAAGAAATATTATAGAAAAAGAATTACTAGCCTTGTAGAAAAGAAATATTTAAGGAGAACTAAACTTAATCTAGTTTTAGATGAATTAGGTGTTGAGTATGCTAAATTATTTAATTTTGAATATACTCCAATCAATAGGAATAAAAAATATTTATCAAGGCTTTTATATATTAGCAATTTAGGTGCTTTTTATCATAAATGCAGCACAGTAGATTTTACACCATCTTTTGCAATAAAAGATAAAGAAATGTTTACAATAACAGCACGAAAGTTTATCGGAATATTAAATATAAATGGCATTGATTATTTAAGTTATCATATATCATCTGATCATGATAATAAATATATAATGTCTGTCATATATGATATTCAAAAAGAACATAAATATAAAAATATCATTGTACTAATAGATGATATAAAACGAATCAATATACAAGACTTTACATTTGGAAATAATCAAGTGTTAGTTATAGAAGATACAGAAGAAAACAGAGAAAAATTAAAATATCTAAATAGCATTAATTGGCCTAAAATAATTGAAAGATATTATAAAAACAAAGTTTATATTGCTGAATATAATTTTTGTGATTATACTGACTATCAAAATAAATATATATCATTTTTTTACTTTTTAGATACAGAGAAAATCAATAGAATTAAATATTTTTTAAGAGAAAACAAGAATAAAAATGCAGATATAATATGCAATAGCGAATTAAAACAGAAAATACAAAAAGAACTTCCATTAGCTCGTTTTATAGTAGTAGACTTGGAAGATTATATTGACAAAGAACGAAATGTCTATGATTAAAAAGATATGTTTTTACATATTTTTATTTTTTTGTTTAATCTTAAAT
This sequence comes from uncultured Clostridiaceae bacterium, assembly GCA_950096965.1. Taxonomy (GTDB): domain Bacteria; phylum Bacillota; class Clostridia; order TANB77; family CAG-508; genus UMGS1663. The sequence goes on from CATNCV010000003.1 coordinate 31,212, forward strand.
ATTGTTATAGATTACAATATAAAAAATTACTTTTTAGTATTAAGTGAATGTTTTGGAAAAAGTATTGTTTTAAATGGTAATTTATATACCCTTATTTGCGTCATATTTGCCCTTATTTCGATTTTAATAGTATTAGACATATTACTTGTCTTTTTCAAAAAACAAGAAGTAAATAAAGGCATAAATTTTAAGTCGGAAGATGGAACACATGGAACTGCAAATTGGATGTCTGAAGATGAGATGACAAGTGTTTTATCATTTGATAAACCTGGTATTATACTAGGAAAATATAATAATAAAATTGTAAGATTACCTTTTGACAGCTATTTTAATAAAAATATCTGTGTGTTTCGGTAGCTCTCGGAAGTATGAAGACAATTCGGTTTTTTATTAACAAACCTGCTCGAATTATCTAAATACAAGAAGTCTATCATCGTAACAGATCCTAAACGGTGAGATTTATAGAAAAACATCAAGTTATTTTAAGAATTGTGGTTATGTTGTAAAAGTATTAAATTTAAAAGATATGAGACATAGTGATAGATGGAATCCACTACAAGAAAATGAAAATATAACTGATGTTCAAACAAGTGCAAATGTAATAATTTCTAATACTCAAAGACATGGAAAAAGTGGAGATGAATTTTGGCCAAGAGCTGAAGAAAACTTACTTAAAGCATTTGAATTCTATTTTTTAGAAACTCTATCTGATAAAAATAATCTTACAAATGCTTATAAGCATATCGCAAATGGAGATATTACTGAAATTGATAATATGTTCAAGAAAATGCCACCTGATAGCCCTGCAAGAATGAGCTACAATATTTTTGCTAGTGGCAGCGATACAATAAAGGCAAGTGTTATAACAGGATTAGGTACACGCCTTCAAATGTTCCAAAACGAAGACTTGCAAAAATTAACATCAGAAACAGACATTGATTTAACACTTCCTGGCAAGCAGCCATGTATCTACTATACTATTACTAGTGATATGGAATCAACAGCAGATTTTTTAGCATCACTTTTTTATACATTCTTGTTTATTAAATTAGTACGATATGCTGATTCAAGACCTGATGGCAAGTGTGAAAATGAAGTATTTTTCTTGCTAGACGAGTTTGCAAATTTACGGACAAAATGCTATTGTTGATTTCAATAAAAAGATTAGTACTGTTAGAAGTAGATCACTTGCAATAATTCCTATTTTTCAAAATATAGGTCAAATTCAAAACAGATATCCAAATGGCTTATCAGATGAAATAATAGGTAATTGTGATACAAGACTTCGGCTTACGGTACGACAGATGTTTTAAGTGCTAAATATTTCTGTGATTTAATAGGCGTATCAACAGTTGAGACTACTTCGATTAAGAAGTCAAATTCCATAGAAGGTGATATTGAAGAATACGGTCAAAAAAGTATATCAACACAAAAAAGAAACTTACTTAATGTTGATGAGATATTACGAATACCGTCTACTAAATTAATTGTAAATTTAAGAGGTAATAAACCATTACTTTTAGATAAAGTTATATATACAGAGCATCCATTGTCTAAAAAATTAAAAGATAATCCTGTGTCAGACTATAAACCTAATTGGACCAAAAACACACCAGATAAAACACCAATAAAAGAGAAAACTAAAGAAAAGCCACCAAAAAAACAAAAGCTTGGGTGGGATAATTTTTAAAATTTATTTGTAGAAATTAGTACATTCTTACAGAATATGCACTTACAAGATTTTAATAAAAGTCTAGTTGAACATTGTTATATTTATTTTTTTATGATATATTTAGAAAAAGCAATTAAGGAGGCAAGTTATGGTACTTACAATAAATTATGCAGATTTACAAAATATAAAGCAGAAAGCAATAGCTGATAAGATAACTGATAATGATGAAATATATGGCTTTATACAATGTTATAAAGATACATTAAATTATATGTATAAAAATAATTTAAACCCAGATAAATCAAGAACTGATTATGAATATGAACTTATGAATTTTGCAAATGATCTGCTTAAAAATACAAATAAATCATATAGAGAAATAGAACGAGAATATAAATATAAAACTACGAAAGATTATTATATAAGCCCAAATGATATACGATTAATATTATAGAAAAAATATAAACAATATAGCATTTACCTATAAACAGGTAGATGCTTTTTAATTGGAGGTGAGATATTGAGTGAATTTACAATGAAAGAACTTTTAAGAAGTAGAGATGAGAAAAGAATACTTACAAGTAAAATTTCTGGAATTGAAGATGAATATTATAAATTAAAAAATGAATATATACCCTGTGCTGTTGTTTGGTACGAAGATATTAAAATACTTATTCCTAGTACACATTTGGGAGTATCTAAAATAAATAAATCCACTATTCGTGGTATGCTTGGTGCTGAAATAGACTTTATTGTATTAGAAATAGATGAAACATCTTCTATTGCAATAGCAAGTAGAGTAGATGCTATGAAATTACGATCTGAATTAGAACTACCAAAATTAAAAATTAATGATGCAGCAAGAGTTAGAATAATTGCGGTTGGAATTAAGCATATCATTTGTGAATTATATGGAAAAGAAGTCATAATTAAGGCAGAAAACTTGAAACACACATATATTGTTAATTGTAAAGATGAGTATTCTCCAGGGGAATATTTAAGAGTTAGAATTAAAAGTATTGATATAGAAAACAATATCTTTGAATTAGATGCTAAATGTTTTTTAGAGAATCCATATAAATCTGTGAGAAAATATATTACTGAAGGTGGAGAATATACAGGACAGGTTATAGCATTTCCTAAAAAGAATAGTGGTGTTATAGTGCAGCTAGATAGTACTAAAATTACATGTTTAGTAAGAATTCCTGCAAAATTTAATAACTTTCCACATTATATGCAAAATGTGTTGATAAAAGTTACTGAAATACAGCAAAACAAGAAGTTAATATATGGATATTTAATGAGAATAATATAAAAGGAGGTCTTTAGAATGGTGGATAAAGAAAAAGTAATAAATTTTTTACAGGATTGTGGTTGTGCTAAATTAAGCCATTTACAAATATTATTTAATGATAAAAATAATAATTTTAAAAATGTATTAGATAGCAATATGGTAAGTAAAAAAGGTGATATATTTGTACATAATACTAAAAGAATAAATGATAAAATGCTAATAGCATTAGATATCTTGTGTAAATACAAACCTAGACTATCTAATTACTATCTTGGCTATGATCCTGTTATAATATCTTTCTTATCAAAAGATAATTTATTGTACCATATAATTGTAGCAGATGAAGAAAATAAAAAAGGAATTGTAAAATTAGTAAATTCCTATCCCCTATCACTCCCTAGGGCTGACAGACTTATTTTAGCATTTCCTGATGGGGGAGAGTTAGAAAATATTGAATGTGAAATACCATTTTTATATACTTCATATCCTGAATTAGAAGTATTAAATGAGTAAAAACTATTGATTTTATAGTATTTTAGTGGTATATATAATTTAAAATATAAATGGATTCATATATTTATATTTGTTTACTAAATTTTTTAGCAGATGCTTATGTGTCTGCTTTTTTTATGCCTAAAAGAAAAATCATAAATCTTCATTTACGAAAATTTATGATTCTTATTATTTAATGCTTCATATTCAAATCTAATCCATTGAGTTGTAATTGTATTTCTACTTGAGAGATCTGATTAGGATTTAATCCTATTTTTTTCAAATTGTTTTTATTCTTTTTTACAAGTTCGTATAAGCTACATATTTTATTACTTTTTAACAATTCTTTTATTTCTTTAGATAGTTCTAATTTATCTATACTTTTTGTTAAGTCTATACTGTAATTAGTCATAAATATGCTCCTTTCCATATTTGCTTTTATATTCTTTAATATCATTTATAACCCTTTTTCTAAAATCTCCACTCATAATGTAGATAAAAAATATAATGTTTAAATTCAAATTGTTTGTGAAAAAATATATGAATCGTTCTTTGATATCATATTCTTCTCGTGTATAATCATCAATGGCATAAATAAACCATCCTATGTAAAATTTAAAATCCTTATTGTAAAATGCTTCAGGATTTAAGTTAAATAAGAAATTTCTTTCTTTTTTTATAAAAAAGTCAATAAATTTAGTGTTATTATTTGTTTTCATTTTTCATTACCTTTCTAGGTAGTAAAGAATCAATATGTGTATTTTATATTTGATTTTTTTGTTCTTTAGATAGTGGACCAATTATTATATATAAGGTTAATCTGATTGTGCATATTTATTGAAATTGTTAGTATAAATAACTATATCTTATGATTTTTTATTACTCTTTATAATTTTCTCATATTTTGATATTAAGTGCTTAAAAAACTTAATATTGAATTCTATTGTCATTTTTTCTCTGCTTTCTTCTGATAATTGATCATAATATTTTGCACTTTTCCTTGTGATGTAGCTCATGATTTCTTGTTCTGGAATTTCATTTACCATTAAACAACAATAATCATAAATATTCTGGGCCAATATTTCTAATTCCACTAGTGAAATATTATAATAATGTTCTAATAAGTCAGACTTTATATTTAATATAATTATCATAGCTTGATCTGTATTTAATAATTTTTCTATTTCCTCTTGGCTAACTTTTGGTTTATATAATTTTTCTATTTCTTTATCTATATTACAAGCAATTTTAGTTAAGTCTTCCATATTAGAATTTGGATTATTTGCAGCTGCATCTAATTCATTTTTTAGTTTTTCGAGTTGAGAGTTCAAATTTCTTTCTCCTTTCATAGTTAGTACCTAGATATTATATATTATTTCTACTTAAAATTATAGTTATTAACTACATTTTTATCTCAAAATTGTAGTTGTAAAATATTTCATTTTTCCCTATTTCTGAACTATACTATTATTGGGGTGAAGTAATGAAAAACACAATAGATAATAGTACAGGTAATGCCATATTAGGTCAAAACATTAAAGATATAAGAAAAAGCCTTAATCTAACACAAGAAGATTTTGCAGAACAACTAAATCTTAATCCACAATTTATTTCTCAAGTGGAAACAGGTAAAGTTGGCATTAGTGTAGATAATGTAATAAATATATGCAATACTGCTAAATGTTCTTCTGTAAATCTATTTAAAGGTCTAATTAGTTCACCTAATATTATTGATAGATACGAACTTTTAAGTGATAGAGATAAGTCCGTTATCAATCAAATGATTACTTACTTGTTAAATACAAAATAATTATACGATCACTAACATTATATGAGGGTATATTGTTAGTGCTTTTCTTTATTTTGATATTCTATGAATCTGTTTTCAAATTCTTCTCTTGTTTTACATTCGCTTTTTAATTCTTTTAATACTTTTTTTATTTCTTCAAATTCTTGTTCATTTATTTTTCCGACTTTATATTGTTTTTGGTAATTAGAGTATTTATTGTTGTAATATCTTTGCATTTCTGCTTTATTTAGATCTTTAGGCTTTTTCTCTTTTTCCTTTTGTTTGTGAGCAACAATACATATTAGTTCTCCACCTTCATTTACAAACTTATCTACATACTTTTGCAATGAATAACATGAACAACTAATAGTTTTTTGTTCTCCAGCAATTTTATAAACAATACTATATGTCTTTGGTTTCAATGTTTTCCTCCTTTCATACATAAATTTTAATTTTTTGAAAATAATATCAATATCGTAAGTCTGTGTTACATTTTACCACAAATTTTGTAATAAAATCAATAAAAATGGGTAAGTGAGGGATTTTTTTTGAAAAAATATGAAAATAAGGCGAATGTAATTGGCCAATTACTACACGAACATAGAGAGCAAAAAGGATTTTCAAAAGAAGAAGTTTGTAGGAAAGTGCAATTACATGGAGTATATATACATAGAGTTGAATTATATAGAATGGAAAAAGGATTAAGTATTGTAAAAGACTTTGAACTGATCGCATTGTGTGATGTCTTGGATATAGACTATAATAAAGAAGTGCGAAAACTAATTGAATAGAAAAGTTAAAAGATAGCAGCAGCTATCTTTTTGTAATATTAGACTACAATTCAAATTAGATATTATTTTTTATAATTTTAGATCATTAAGTTTCATACTTGGAACACCTATATACACATCTCTATTTCCATCTAATTTATGTACTTTTATTATTGAATAATTTTCATAATGATATTCTACACTTCCACCATCATCATAAGAAGTAGCATTTGGAAAGTCTTTATTAGCTTTTATAATTAATCCATCTAAAGTCATTTTGCCACTTTTTAATGCTTTTTCTAATGACATAGTTTGGCCTTTTATAGTTACATTTACTTCATCTAATCCATAATAATATAAATTAAATTCTGAATTATTTTTATATAATTCTGTATTGTTTAGTATTTTTGTTTTATTCATATTTTCTGATTTTTTTACTGTTAGTGTAAAATTCTCATAACCTTCTGTCAAAATATAGTCTGTATTAATTTGTGCTGGATAGCTTTCCTTTATTGCACCATTATACTCAATTATAACTTTTCTTCCTATTCCATATAAATAATCCTTATGATCTGTTGCATAATTTATTTGGATCTTGTCTGATGATTTTCTTTCTCTTTCATCTTCGTTTGGCTCAACTATCATATATGTAGTTGTTTCTTCTAATACAGTTCCTACAAAACTATGTATTTCGCCACAAGTATATTCGGTATTTTCGTCTTCGCCATTTAATTTTTTTATATTTTCTTTATCTATTGATTCAAATAAAATTGCCACATTATCAACATTTAATACCATACTTTTTTCATTAGCCTCTAATACACTAGCATTAAATATTTCTTTACAATTAGTTTCTCCATTTATCCCTGGCATATATTCTTCGCCTATTAGAAAATCAATTTTGCCTATTGATTTGTTTAAATCTCCTGCATAGTCAATAAGAGCATTAGATTTACCATATAAAACATTATCAAATTTAACTAATTTTGTACTATCTATATTTTTTGCTGTTATTTTTAAATCTTTTAGTTTTGTTCTTTTTTCAATAACTTTAGGTGTTTCTTCTATTTTATTATTGGTAGTATTAATAATTTCCATTCCTAATATTTTAATACTCACACCATCTATATATTCTTTTTTAGAACTTTCTGGAGCTAATTTATGATATTTTGTAATACTATATAATAGTGCTTTATATTCAACTGTACCTCCATCTTTTAACTTCATTGGAATTGGGAATAACAATATTACTAATAATACAATTATTGCTATAATTAAAATATTTTTCTTTTTCATAAGATCACCTTTTACCTTTCTATTATTTAGATGATTTTTTCTTTACTTTTAGTTGGTGTTTTACTAAAAAAATTGAAAAAGTTATTGTGATGGCTAAAAATATAGCAGAAATACTAAACATCCCAATACTTAAATAATTTGTTGTATTTATATTCGTATCTTCTATTATAACATTTTCAAAAGAGTCTGTATTCTCATTATCCTGTATTATCTCATTTGTATCAACTCTATGATTCTCTTTATTTGCTGTATCTTCTCCAGTTATATTATTAAAATTTTCATCTTCTTTAATAATTGGTGCTGATTTTTTCTGATTTTTTAATGTTGCTATTCCAAGTACAAATGTTATTATAAACATACCTAAATTGCTTAACATTATTCTTAATGAATAAATGGACTTATAATATCTCCACTTTATTGTATTTGCTGATTCTCCTAACAATTCTCCAATTTCTTTAAAGGTAAAATTAGATAGTATTTTCAAAGAAACAATTTCTTGCTCTTTTTGATTTAATCCATTTATTAACCTATTATAAGAATCTTTGTTTATAAATTTGTCTATTTCATTATTTTCATCTTCTAAACTATAAATTGTGTCTAAATTGACATCATTATTATTTTTTCTTAAAAGTAACAATGCTTCATTTTTAGTTACTGTATATAACCAAGTTCCTATTTTATCTGTTGGAAATTTATCTTTTTCTAAAACATATAATTTTGAAAATACTGTTTGGACGACATCTTCTGAATCTTCTTTATTTTTTAATATGCTAAATGCAATTCCATATACTAATTTATTATATCTATTATATAGCTTTTCCAATGCTATTTTATTATTGTGTTTTTTTTCTATAAATAATTCTTTTAACTCACCTTCGTTTAATTTTCCCATAATAGTAGTCCCTTTCTTTATGCTCTAGTTATAACATATTTTATATAAAAAATAAAGAGGTTTCCTTTGATGGATTCCTCTTGATATAAGAATAATATTAACTTTACTTACTGTACATTTCAATAAATTTTGGTTTTATCGGTTTTGTATAAATCAACTTTATGACTTATGATTCTTATTAAAAAATGATCTTCTAAAAAAATAAATAACAAATGGCAAAAATATAGCTACACCAATTAGAAATGAATAACTTTTATATGCAAAAGAATAATAAACCATATATGCTAAAAATCCAAATACATAAACAAAAAAACTCACACGAAAAATGTACTTAAATATATTAGATATCTTATCTTTATTAAATAATAAAAATATATTTTCACCAAACATTGAAATAGAACATATTATAAATGGACTTATAATTACTTTAGCAAATAAATGATTTTGAAAAAAAGCCCAAATACATATAATTGTTGCTACCAAAGATATGAACATTTTTCTTATTCTAATAGCATTTCTCATTATTTCCATTGTTTTTTTCATTTTATACTTTCTCTCCATAACTTGTATTATTCTTTTGATTTATTTATGAGCAATAATGTTCTATTTATTGTATTTTTTATAATTTTTAGCCAAGATTATCTCTCCTGTTAAATCTAATATCATTCCAATAAATGCAATTATTCCACCTATTACAAAACCAACAATTTGTGGCATAAATTCTTTTATAATAACAAATGCTAATAGCACAACTATTAAACCTATTGTAGATACAATTCCTCCTGACAGCATTAATTTATAACTTGTCGTTTTTTCTTGTTTACATTTTTTCTTAAATTCTTTTTTATTCATATTTTTATATCTCCTTCTATAAAATGTAATTTGTTTTTATTTAATATGCTGATAAGCATCTTTTAAAGACATTACCTCTAAATCCTCTATTTTTTCTAAATGACGATATTTTAAAGATTTTTGAGTAAATCCATAATCTTCACAGACCTTATATTGATATATTTTATTATATAATTCTTCATTTAATTTTTTTAGTCCTTGTATTCCAGCTTTTTCTTCTACTTCTTTATATAATCCTATAAAGTTATAATCTTTTACACCCTCATCATTTCTAACAAATCCGAAAAGGTAAATATTATCATTGTATATTTCTACATACTTTAAAAAGATTTTATCCATATTGTGAAATGAAGTAGTAATTGGTTTTAAAGTTTTTAAATCATATTTTGTTAGTTGTGTTCTAGTTGAAGTTTTAGGTGATTCAATATTATATAAATATTTTCCATCATAAGTAATATCAAAATTCTCATCTTGACTTCCCATATTTGAAAATTTAATTTTTTTCATTAATTCTAATTTATCTAAATCATAAAATAGAAGCCACCCAGAAGTTGATTTTACTACTAAAATATTTGTATTTGGAATAAATTTACCTCGATACATATAAGGAACATCTTGGAATTTTGCTAATTCATTTTCTTCGTGATCATAAATATATACAGTTCTACCACTTAAACCAACTTTAAAATTTTTATTTTGAGTATATCCTTCATATTTTTTTATCAGTTTATTATTATTAAATTCATGACATATAATTTGAAAACTACTCTCATTATCTTTTGCATAATTATTATCTAATCTTCTCTTAGTTCGCAATGCAAGTTTTGATAACGAACTTATTGTATGTCCTAAATCAAATCCCATATTCTCATCTCACTTTCAACATGTAATTTATCATTATAAACTCATTAAATCATCTTTAAATCTATCATAATTAAAGTCCACCTTAGTAATTATGCGTTTTACTGCTGTCAAAATCATTTCTTTAGTTTGTTCAATTCTTTCTATACTATCAGCATTATGGTAATTGTCAAAATCCATTTTAATTTCTATCGATGCCACACTTTTATTACAAAGGAATTTTACCTTTTCCTTATAATTTTCTCCATCAACAATTTCTTGTGGTACTACAATTGGAACTATTCCAATAGTTTGCAAAGTGTTGCTATATTTCTTATCTTTAAAAAACAAATATGCTCTCTGACAAAATCTATATACTTCATTGTCAATCCCATAATGTTCTTTATAATAAACTGGTGAATTTATATTCAGTTCCATAATTATTACTCCATTTCATAAAATTGTAATTTTTTAGTTATATCTTATTGAACATTACTGTCTTTTCTTTCATTGATATTTTACCTACTTCATATCCATATTCTTTAGATTCCTTTTTATAAGTCAAAAAGGAATGGTCTATATCAAATCCTAAAATATTTTTAATTTCTTCATAAGATAATTTATAACTGTCTTTCTTGTTTTCTTTTAAATATCTCCATAATAGCTCATATTTGCTCATTCCTAACACCTCTTGAAATTGTAATTTATCTAAATAAATCATCTCTAATTGTAATATATCCTTCATGTGTCGTCGTAAATAATAATGGTATCTCCTTATCATCAAAAAATGCAATATCATTTATTCCAAAATCAGTATCTTCTACAATATCACCATTATTTGAGATAATATATTTACAAAAAGTTTCAAATTGCTTTAGATATTTAAAAACTTCATTTGATGACTTTATTTTATATACCTTATTTTTTTGACTAGATTTTGTTCCCCACCATTTATTTTTTAACTCTAATGATATAACAAAACCTTCAAAATTTTCTATAAACTCCGTTTCATCCTCATTTACTAAAACATACTCAATATACTTACATTTATTTTCTAATTGTTTTATTGTTCGTAAATATTCATTGTGATCATTTAACTTTCCTGTATAATCTACTAATTTCATAATATTAACACCTCATAAAATTGTAATTTAGCGAATAGTAACTTAATTTTCTTTTTTATTAAACATATGGCGTACTTTATCTATTCGATTATTTGGTCTACGTGATTGAATAACTGGTTCACAAGTAGCAATTTGATAATCTTTAAATTCTGTCAAAAAAACTGCTTGCCCATTTGTATATAGAGTTAAAGTATTACGATATTCATTAATACAACGTACAGGAATATGTCCTGTAAAAATAATTTCATCATTTTTTGATTGACTAGTTTCAATTATTGCACAATGTTTTTGTGCATCATTATATGCACGAGAAAAGTATCCCTGTGGTGTAAAAAGTATAAACGAACAATATGGCTCTAATAATTGCGTTCCCGCTTTTTTCAATGTTTGTTCAAGTACAATTGGGGCAAGAAAGCGAAAATCCGAGGGAGTACTAACAGGGCTATAATAAACACCATATTCAAAACATATTTTACAATCTGTTACTTCCCAACCATACAAACCTTGCTCCAGTCCATAATTAATACCTTCTCTTACTGCATTTTGGAAACTTTGATTTAAATAACCGAGTGAAACTTTGCTTTCGTACTGTATTCCACTGCCAATTGGAAGTGGAGTTATTGATAATCCAATCGATGCCCAAAATGGATTTGGTGGTACTTCAATATGAATAGTATAATCTGCCTTTTGTAATGGTTTTTCCAAATAAATTACGGTTGGATCTTCGATTCTTATGTTTATGTGATATTTTTCAATCAACAGAGAACAGATAACTTCTAACTGCACTGTTCCTAAAAAAGAAATGATGATTTCATGTGTTATCGTATCAACATAATAACGTAAAAGAGGATCAGTATCTGCAATTTCTGTAAGAGCATCCAATAATTTTTCTCTCTCTTCTATTTTTATCGGTTCAATTCTTGTTCGTAGTATTGGTACAGTCTTGTCATTCCATACATTGCATGGCAAAAGCTTTTCATTTCCTATAATATCGTTCAATCTTAATGTATTGTTAGGTATAATAAAAATATCTCCAGAACAAACTGTTTTTGTCTGTATCATTTCTCCATTTGAAGGAATATATATTTCTGTAAGTTTCACTTTCTTTTTTTCTGGCAATATAATTGTATCTCGTAAGTGTAATGTTCCACTGTAAAGACGCAAATAAACTAATCTTTGCTTATGGTCTGTATATTCAATTTTAAAAACCCTTCCACATAGTTCTGAATCATTCTCATTCATTTCAGGACAAAAAAGATTTGAAATAGCTTCGATGAGTTGTTGAGTCCCTATATTATTTCTAGCACTTCCATGGTATATAGGAAACAACGAACCTTTTTTAACACACCTATATTCTTCATACGTTAATTCTTGTATAGTCAATTTTTCTCCTGCAATATATTTTTCTAAAAGTTTATCATTTTTGGAAATTACAGGATCCCAATCATCTAAATCAATAATATTTTTAATTGATATTTCTGGAGTTAATGTTACATTTTGCATAACAATAATATCATTTGAAAGTTTTTCTTTGATATTTTGATAAATATTATTTAAGTTAATTCCATCCTGATCTATTTTATTTATAAAAATAATTGTTGGTATATTCATTTTTTGAAGTGCATGGAATAGTATTCTGGTTTGTGCTTGTACACCATCTTTAGCAGAAATTACTAAAATAGCTCCATCAAGAACAGATAAGGAACGATACACTTCTGTTATAAAATCTGTATGTCCAGGAGTATCTACAATATTGATTTTGTAGTCATTCCAATTAAAAGAAGTAACTGCTGCCTGAATTGTGATTCCACGCTGACGTTCTAAAAACATAGTATCTGTCCTTGTTGTTCCCTTATCTACACTGCCTAATTCTAAAATCGCTCCACTTGTATAAAGCAGACTTTCCGTTAAAGTTGTCTTTCCTGCATCTACATGAGCAAGAATACCAATGTTGATTATTTTCATTGAATTTCCCTCCCTACAAATTTATCTTTTAACTTAAAATCAATATTTGCTAATTTTGTTCTTTTAAACTATTCTCAAAATCAATTATCCACTTTTCTAATGTTTCTACTAATGCTAATTGTTGTTTGAACATTTGTTTTCCAACATTAGGAATATGTTGTCTATGAGATTGTCTTTCATTTAGTAATTCTTTTAATTCTAATATCTTTGATTTTATATTAGAAACAAGAATCTTTTTTTGTTCATCATCTACTAAATCTAAATTCGTGATAATAATATTAAAATCCAAATATAGACTAACATCAGAATTTGAAATATCATTCATAAGTTTATTAAAATAATCATTACCTTTGTTAGTAATAGTATATATTGCTTTATCTGGCATATTTCCCTCTTTCTCTTTATGGCTAACAATATATTCTTTTGATTCTAATTGTAATACTTTCTTATAAATAGACTGTTCACTAATTTTTACCCATCTTGGTATATTACGATATTCTATATTTTTTTTAATATCATAAGCACTTTGTGATTTTTGTTTAATAAGTCCTAATAATACCAAATCTATATTTGACATAATCTCTACTCCTTACTTAATATAATCTGTAACGCCAAGTCTATTTCCAAATGGATCTTCAAACTCGACTGCATTACCAGTTCCAATTTTAAAAGGCTCACTCAAAAATTTTATACCATTATTCAACATTTCTTTATAGAAGATTGCAACATCTTCTACTTTAAACCATATTGTAGGCTTTAAATTCTCAAATTTATTTTTGTCTTTTAAAATTATTGCAGGTTCTTCATTTCCAATATTATAAGCAACCATTCCCTTATTAGAGAAATCAAATTTCTTTTTAACCCCAATATTTCCTCATAATATCTTTTTGCTTCTTCCATATTATCTACAGGAAGAAAATAGTTGTCATAATTTTTCATATATTTAAGCCCTTCTTTCTACTACAAACTATACTACTATATTTTATAGTAGTTATAATTAAATGTCAATAAATAATAAAAAAATAATTGCATTTAATTCGTTTATAATTCTTATAAAAAATAGATTAGTTGCACTGAACTAATCTATTTGTATAACTGCTTGTCGTACAAAAAAGACTGTCATTACTGACAATCTTTTCGGTAAATTACTATAAATCAATAACTATAAAATTGTAATTTATGATTTACTTATTACTTTTTTCTGTCAACTTTTTTGTTTACACTATTGCTAATAATATAGAAATTTGAAATATAGCTACTGATAAAATTCTTATTTTCCATTTTCAAATTTTAATTTTTTTTGGCGCTTAGCTTCAAATTTCCAATAACCATGATTACGATTTCGATGTTTTTTTTGAATCTTGTTTTGATTGTTTTTCATGTCTTGTTCAGCATTTAATATAATAGCTTTTTTTTCGTTGGAAACAAATTTAAGAAAAACATCATATAGGTACAGCCATCCATCGTATGAGATTTCAGTAAGCGTTGACTCTAATTTAATTTTTAAAAACTTGCAAATGCGTTTTTGTTGCTCATAAGTAAACAATTTTTTTGTTTTATCTTTGAAAGTATTTCCAGATGCTAAAAATATATATGACAGAAAATTTCTATAGTCTATCGCATCCTCAACATCAGCAGATGTTTTTCTTTGAAAGTGAGCAAAACATATTCGTGCATTTGGCACAGGATAAAAATCTGATGGTTTAAACTCATAAATCAATTCAGCGGAAAACCAAGGTTTGTATAAAAGAGACCTCAAACTTTCGTTATAAAAGGGCTGTCCAGAATACCTGAGAAAAGCCTCATACTGCATTATGAAATATATATCTTCAGGAGGATTATCGGCTTCAAATACCTTTTTCACAATATCAGCAGTTATGTTAAATGGAATATTTGCACATACTTTATATGGTTCTTTTACTGATATTTTATATTTTAAAAAATCCATCTCTATTATTTGAACTTTTTTAGATTCTTTATACTTTTCAGATAAAGTTTTCGCTAATTTCGCATCAAACTCTATTGCTATAACTTGCTTGCTTTTTTTTGCAAGTTCAATGGTAATAATTCCTTTTCCAGGACCTATCTCAATTATAATATCGTCGTTACAAATATTACTCTTTGATAACAAAGTCGCTACAAGTTGTTTACTATGTAAATAATTTTGCGAATGTTCTATTCCCATAAATACCTCCTTTACAAATTACTATTTGTTTTTTACTATCATATCACAAAATCTCAAAAAAAAATAGCCTATTCGCAAAAGAATAGACTATTAAAATTAAGCTACTTTATTTAATGTATAAGTAACATTAAAATCATTATCAAAAAAATCTTTATAATCATTTATATACTTTATATCTATGTTATAGTTAAGTGGTATTAGATCTCGAAAAATACGATTAATGATATAATCTAAATTTTCGTCTGCTTGTGGTAATCTAATTACAAATACAATGTTTCTAATGTTTGTTTTCTCAATTTCTTTTAAAATTATATATGAATTAGAAATATTTTGAAATGCTAACATTGGAGCATTTATAGTCTCTTTAATTAAGTTTCCTAAAAGAAAATTATCTGTAATTATTACACTATTCGAATCATCAACTATATTATTCTTCATGATCCAACTTTTGGCATTTGTTCCATTAATCTTATTATTGCTTGAAAACCATATATCTTGATTATTATTAAAAGGTTTATCTAAATGTATTGAAAGTCCTTGTATATATCCATTTTCATCGAATACAGGTACAAAGAAGCCATCATATCTATTAAAACACCAATGCCAATCTTCTTCTTGAAAAAAACCGTGGTATTCCAGCAAGATTGTATTTTCTTGAAAGTTCTGAACCTACAAGTCTTCTTTTTATATAATTTTTAGGAACTGTCCTATATAAACCAGCATCTATCGAACTATCTAGCAAACCAAGATTTTTTAAATATCGCTTGTGTTGTCCTTCTAATTTTAACATATTTAGAAAATCTCTATAAACGGCATCTCTTAATTCAATATCAGCAAGAAGATTTATAGGACTAATTTCAATAGGTGATCTATCTTGTGAATAACACTCTCTTTCAAGTAACTCTTTGTATGCTCTTTTATTATCTATGTTTCTAACTCTGGCATATAATCCTACTGAATATCCGACCTACACCACAACGAGTACAACAATATTTATTATCTCTTGTATTTAAACTCATTGTAGGTACTTTGCTTAATTTATTATATCCGACAGAACGGACAAATACATTTTGTTTCAAATCCTTTTTCTTCAACTATTTCTAGGCATAAATGGTATGCTACATTTAAAATATCAATATGCTGTTTTACAGCTGCATAATCTAATGAATTCATATTTAATTTTCCTTTCATATTATTTTTTGTTCTATCAATTTATTTTTTATTTCTAGTTGCAAACCTGGATAATTGCTTACTGCCTTTTTATATATTGCTAATTCTTGTTTTATTTTATTGTAATTAGAAATCTCGATTTGCAATTCAACTTGCTCAATTTGTTTTGCGATTCTCCTAGCACCTGCTTTATCATCCACTTCTAAATAAGCCATTTTCTTACTTTCTAACATTTCTAATTTATTATATAATTCATCTGTTTTTTCATTTTGCATAAATATTTACCTCCTGTTA
>CATNCV010000004.1 GCA_950096965.1 uncultured Clostridiaceae bacterium
TTTGCGGGTCTGTTTCTGGACAGGAAATTAGGAACCGCATTCTGGTTTGTCTTATTATTCTTTGTGGGCGCTTTGGCGGGTTTTCGGAATATTTATATTCTGGCAAAGAAGATTTACGAGGGAGATGTTGAACTTGTCAATACTGCTCCTATCTTATCTGTTTTTGTTATTGCTAATACTGTAGTTATTATTGAACTAAAAATAATTAATCCTATTACATTCATTATTGTTTTTTTCATATTTTTCTCTCCTTTTTACTCTACATCTTTTTTGTATATTTTAAGACTTTTTATTAATAATTCTACATAATAATTATAACATCTATTTTTTTATTTCTCAAGTATGTATTTTAAAAAATACACATTCATTTTTATGTTTTTTATACTTCATTTTAATACTGCAAAAAAGCTTTATCACGCTGACGAGCACTGTTCCCCCTACAATTAAAAGTTGATTTTTCCTATTCAAAAGTAAAAGCCATTGTACCCCATTCCTCTGCATTTGAAATCGATTTTTCTTATAATAAAAAAAGTTCCCTGCTATAGGAAACTTTTTTTATAATAACTTATATTCTTTATAATTTTCAAGTTAAATAAGTATAGTTTTTACTTACTTGGGTAGTTTTTATTCCTTACTCATTTTTTAGTATAGTAAAATTAACTTAACAATTTCTTTACTTCTTTGTATATTCTGTCTATTGCATCATTTGATGCAATTTTTTCTGCATTTTTCCCCATCTTGTCAATTACTTGTGGATAATTTACTATATTTTGTATTTCTAAGTCTAGTTTTTCACTCTCTAAGTCCTTATTTAATATTATTTTTGCTGCACCTATATTTTCTAATACTTTTGCATTATATAATTGGTGGTCATTACTGACATTAGGAAGTGGTACTAATATAGAAGGTTTTCCTAAATTTGAAATTTCTGTTATTGTCATTGCTCCACTTCTTGCAACTATTACATCTGAAATATTCATAACTTCTTCCATATTATAAATATATGGTACTATTTTCATGTTATTTATATTGTTTATATTTAATTGTATTTCTTCAAATTGTTCTTTTATTATTTCATATTGCTCTGGTCCTGTTGCCCACATTATTTGATAATTTTTATTGAGCTTTTTATTGGCTATTTGTATTATAGCTTCATTTATTGCTTGGGCTCCTTGGCTTCCTCCAAATACTAATACTGTTGGTATGTTTGCTTTTAACCCTAGCTTTTTCTTTATTTCTTCTTTTTGTTTTTCATTATATTCGTGCTTTTTTATTTTTGTTGGGGTTCCTGTATGTACTATTTTTCTTGCATTTTTTATTCTTTTCTTTGCTTCTTCAAAGGATACTAATATGCAGTCTGTTTTTTTAGAAAGCATAGTTACTGCTCTACCTGGAAATGCATTACTTTCGTGTAATAGTGTTGGTATATTTAATTTGTTTGCAGCAGTAATTGTTGCTCCACAAATATATCCTCCTGTTCCTATTACAATATCTGGATTAAATTCTTTTATAATTTTTTTCGCTTCTCCATATCCTTTAAAGGTTTTATATAATTTTGCTATATTTTGAAATGAAAGTTTTTTACTTAATCCATATGCTTGTATTGTTTTTAGTTCATAACCTGCTCTAGGAACTAGGTCATTTTCTAATCCTCTTGTTGTTCCTATAAATATTATTTTAGAACCTGGCTCTTCAAGTTTTATTTTATTTGCTATGGCTATACCTGGATTAATGTGACCTCCTGTACCTGCCGCTGCAATAATTACCTTCATCCTTCTATCCTCCCTAAAAAAAATTTCTTCATCCTTCATTTTTCATTATTGTATTTTATAAAACATAAATATACTAAAAATACCTACGCTCTAAATGCTAATTTAAAATATTAATAGTTATTAATTTAGGGCTTACTTCGGTATTTCTTATATAATTATCTCTTACCGATAAAGCCCTACTTTTTTAACTTTAATATATAATATAAAAAGGGACACTTAAAGTTATGTACTGCAATATATTCTAAGCAAGTAGCATTCCTACCCATTTTTACACTTTAGAAATTGAACGTGATATATTAAGTAGTATACCTACACTACATAGTAATATTACTAATGCTGTTCCTCCATAACTGAAAAATGGTAATGATATACCTGTAGCTGGCATTGATGATGTAACAACTGCTATATTCATTATTGCTTGAACTCCTATTAATGATGTTATTCCTACTGCTACTAAACTACCAAAGCAGTCTTTTGCCTTCATTGCAACTACTACACCTCTCCAAATAAATATTGCAAACAGTGCTATTACAGCTATACAACCAATAAAGCCTAATTCTTCTGCTAATATTGCAAATATAAAGTCATTATGAGGCTCTGGTATATATAAATATTTTTGTTTGCTTTCACCTAACCCTACACCAAATAGGCCTCCCGAACCTATTGCATATAAACCTTGAATTACCTGCCATCCATCTCCTGTTGGGTCTTGCCATGGGTCTAAAAATGTTAAAATTCTTGCTAAACGGAAATCTCCTTTACCTGTTTTTTGTGCTAATGCTAGCATACCTACTGCACCTAATAAACCTACTGATATACCTGCTGTTAAAAAATACTTTAATCTCGTTCCTGCCATTAACATCATAATTGAAGTTATTGCTACCATTATTATAGCTGCACTTAAGTGATCTTGCAAAAAGAATAATATTGCTACAGGTGGTATCATAAATGCTAGAGGTATTATAAATCCCTTTTTGAAGGAACCAAGTTCTGTTCTATGTTCTGAAAGGTAGCCTGCATAAAATATTATAAGACCTATTTTAGCCAATTCTGATGGTTGGAATCTAACAAAACCGAAAGTCTAACCATCTTGTTGCACCTTTTGCTCCTGATCCTATTACGGGCATTATTACTAATGACAACATTATTATAGAAAGAATATATGCTAATTTATAAAACTTTTTATAAATTCTGTAGTCAATTTTTGATATTATAAACATTAGAATTATACCAATTACCGCAAATTCTATTTGCTTTTTAACATAGTAGTAGCTATTACCATATTGTGAAAGTGATGAAGGCGCACTTGCTGATAATACCATAACAATTCCTAGTGCTAGTAATAAAAATATGACTATACACAATATAAAATCTAATGGTTTTCTATTTACTTTTTCTTTATTTTTTAGCTTTGTATTAGTCATTATTTCTCTCCCTTATTATAATCAATTCACTATTTAATTTATTTTTTCAATATAAATATTACTTAGGTTATATTGAAAAGATTCCTATAATACATGCTATTAATGTCACAATACTAAATACTGATACTACTTTATTTTCCTTCCAACCTGATAATTCGAAGTGGTGGTGTAATGGTGCCATTTTAAATATTCTATTTCCTGTTCTTTTAAAATGTGCTACTTGAAGCATTACTGATAAAGTTTCTAATATTGGTATAATTGCTATTATTATAAGTATTAATGGCATTTTTAAGTATAATGCTATTGCTGCTACCGCTCCTCCTAAGCAAAGTGAGCCTGTATCTCCCATAATTACTTTTGCTGGGTATAAGTTAAATAGTAAAAATCCCAAACATGCTCCTGATAAAGTACTTCCAAATAGTGTTACTTCTTTTATATTGAAAATAATTCCTATAACTGTTAAACATGTAAGTATTATTGTTGTTACACTACTAGATAATCCATCTATTCCATCTGTTAAATTAATTGCATTAGTAGTAGCTAACATTACAAATATTGCAAATGGTATATATAGCCATATAGGCAATGCTATACTTTTATGTACAAATGGTATATATATGTCTGTTCCTATATTTAATATATTTGTTAGGAATAAAGCATATGCTACTGCTATTATTAAAAGACCTATCATTTTAGCAGAAGGTTTTAAACCTTTTGTATTTTTTAATACTAATTTTTTAAAATCATCTAAAAAACCTATTATTCCAAAACCAATACTTGCAAATAGTAGTGGTAATATATTTTTGGCAATTGTTGGTTCTTGCCTCATTTTAGTGTAGTATAAAAATAAAAATGCACATACTATTGTTATACTAATTATTATAATAATTCCACCCATTGTTGGTGTTCCTTGCTTTTTCAAGTGACTTTGTGGTCCATCTTCTCTTTCTATTTGACCTACTTTTAATTTTTTTAGTATTGGTATAATAACAAATGATATTACTACTGTAATAACGAATGTTAATATCAATACTTTTACTTGAAATTCCATTTTTAACCTCCTGTTGGCTGTTAGAGGTTGGAGATTAGAGGTTGGAGGTTGGATTTAGAGTAATTCTTCAAAGAATCTACCTAATTTCCAACTTCCAACTTCTAACTTCCAGCTTCCAACTTCCTCTTATGTTCTTTACTATTTTGAGGTTAGAGATTAGATTTAGAGTAATCCTTTAAAGATTTTACCTAATTATCCAACTTCCAACTTTCAATTTTTGTTTATATTTTATTTTCTAAAATATCATTTACTATAATTCTTTCATCAAATGGGTGTTTCACTCCATTTATTTCTTGGTATGGCTCATGTCCTTTTCCTGCTAATAAAATAAGGTCTTTTTTATCTGCCATTTTTATTGCTTCTTTTATTGCTTCTATTCTGTCTACTATTACAGTATATTTCCCTTTTGTTTTCTTTATTCCTTCTTCTATTTGGTCTACTATTTTTTGTGGTTCTTCTGTTCTTGGGTTATCTGATGTTATTATTGTAAAGTCTGCTATTCTTCCTGATATTTCTCCCATAATAGGTCTTTTAGAAGTATCTCTATCTCCTCCACAACCAAATACACTTATTACTCTTCCTCTTGTATAACTTTTTACTGCATTTAGTATGTTTTCTAAACTTTCTGGTGAATGTGCATAGTCTATCATTATTGTTAGTTCTTTTTTATTATTTACAAGTTCACTTCTTCCTGGTACTCTTACATTTTCTAGTGCTTCTTTTATTTGGTCTACTGTACAACCTAGCTTTTCTCCTACACATATTGCTGCTAAAGAGTTATATACACTAAATCTTCCTGGTATACCAGTTTTTATCCTTTCATTTCTCATACCTAGTTTTACTTTAAAGTCTACATATGAATTTGTTATTGTTATATCTTTTGCAAGAACATTACAGAAGTTGTCTATACCATATGTTGTTATATTACATTCTGGCATAAGTTTTGCAAGTTTTGCTACATGGTAATCGTCAGCATTTATATATGCTG
Organism: uncultured Clostridiaceae bacterium; assembly: GCA_950096965.1. Lineage (GTDB taxonomy): Bacteria > Bacillota > Clostridia > TANB77 > CAG-508 > UMGS1663. The sequence continues at coordinate 5,236 of CATNCV010000004.1, forward strand.
TTTTACACATTTTAAATAACTCTAATTTTGAATTAAAGTAATCTTCCATGTCTGGGTGTTCATTTTGACTTATATGGTCTTTTGAGAAGTTTGTGAATATTCCTATATCAAAGTCACATCCTGCTACTCTATGCAATTTTAAACTTTGTGAAGAAACTTCCATAACAACTGCTTCGCAACCTGCTTCTACCATTTTTGCAAATATTGCTTGTAATTTATTACTTTCTGGTGTTGTTCTATCACTATCTTCTAATTTTTCATTTCCTATATATGTAGCTATTGTTCCAATTAATCCTACTTTTTTTCCAGCTTTTTCTAAAATAGCTTTTGTCATAAATGATGTTGTTGTTTTTCCTTTTGTTCCTGTTATTCCTATTAGTTTAAACTTTCTTGATGGATTTCCATAAAAGTTACATGAACATATTGCTAATGCATATCTTGTATCTTTTGCTACAATTACAGTTATTTCTTTTGGTAATTTTTTTATAGTTTCTAAACTTACACCTTCTTCAAGCATAACTGCTGTTGCACCTTGCTCTATTGCTTTTTGTATATATTCATGTCCATCTTCACTAAAACCTTTTATTGCTATAAATAAGCTATTTTCTTTTATATTTCTTGAGTCTTTATCTAAACTAGTTATATCTATTTCTAAATCTCCTCTAACTTTTAAGCCTTCTAGACCTGATAATATCTCTTTTAATTTCATAAATACCTCCAATATTCCAAAATATTTTTAATTTTATTTTTGCAAATACATTATATATCTAAACTTAGCATTTGTAAATTATATTAGCAAAAAAAATAATCATTACAAATTAAGTAATGATTATTTTTTTGCTAATATTTTTTCTAATCCTTTTTAACTACTTTTTTACAAGTACTTTTCTACTTTTAAGCAAATATTGCTCCAATAGCACTAAATGCTCCTGCTGATGCAAGACCCATTATTATACCTGCCAAAACAACACCTGCCATAATTGCTATAGTACTTTTTTTAAAGTCCATATCTAAAAAGCTTGCTGCTAGTGTTCCAGTCCATGCTCCTGTTCCTGGAAGTGGAATTCCTACAAAAAGAAATAATGCTACATATAACCCCTTACCTGCTTTTTCTTGTAGTTTTTTACCACCTTTTTCTCCTTTTTCTATACAAAATGTAAAAAACTTTCCTATTATTTTCTTATCTTTCCCCCATTCTAAAACTTTTCTTGCAAAGAAAAATATAATTGGTACTGGAAGCATATTTCCTAAAATACAAATAATATATAATGGAATTATTGGAATAGCCTCTCCAAATAAATTACTTAAGCCTATTGGAACTGCCCCTCTTAATTCAATTAGTGGTACCATAGACACTAAAAATGTTACTAAATATTTCTTAAACATATTTCATTTCTCCTTTAGAATATATTCTACTATATAAAGTCGTAAATGTCAAAGGGTGAGATAATTGGGACGCACCCAAAAATCTCACAAGAAGAGATTTTCGGGTGCGTCCCAATTATCTCAAAAATTTTCCGAAATAGTATTTACATAATTCATATTTTATGTTATACTTTTATATGTTATTATTAATATATGTTACAAGTCAACTAATCAATTTATTAAAAAACAGGAGGAACAATTATGGCATTTTTTGATTTTTTTGGAAAGAAGAACAAGGGAACATCAAGTTCAGTTTCAAGCAGCGCTACTGAAAAGCAGAAAATAATTCTGTGTGAGAGCAAGGAAGATCTGCAGCGGGTAGTTGTAAACTTATCAAAGGAAAGAGGAATTGACTTTGATAAGTTGAAGATCCGAGTGGCTATTGTCATGGACCATTCTGGTTCTATGGATTGGCAGTATGACAATGGAAATGTGCAGAGTATTCTCACAAGGTTACTTCCATTTGCATTACAGTTTGATGACAACGGACAATTAGAAGTATATCTTTTTGATAATGTCTGCATAAAAATGGATGTAGATATGACTGAGGAGAATTACTCCTCATATGTAGATGATGTAATAAAGAAAGGTCACTACAATTATGGTGGTACTCGGTATGCACCTGCCATCCAGATGACAGATGAGTTCTACAATGATGACGAAAGTAAAACTACTCCAACACTGGTATTTTTTATTACCGATGGAGACAACTATGATAGTGATTGTGCTCCTAGTGACAAAGCTATTATTAAGTCTTCAAAGCATGGCATTTTTTACATGTTTATCGGAACAAGTAAAACTTGTGACTTTGAGTATTTAAGCCATCTTGACGATTTGGACGGTAGAAAGTTTGACAACACTGGTTTTATGAGTGTTAAGGATTTAAACTCGACCTCCAATGCTGACTTATTCTTGAATTCCTTGAAGGACTTCATTCCTTGGCTTAAGGCAAAAGGCTATGTTAAGTAATACAGCCTTATATGTTTATTTTATGATATAAATAACATAGCCCCTATTAGAAAAATCTAATAGGGGCTAGTGCTATTATTTATCTACAAAATATGTGCTACCTTTTGGTATATAAATATAATATTCATATTTTATAAATTGTTCACCTTCTTTGCCATAACCAGTTGTATATTTATTTACTACTTCAAAAACATCAATGTGTGGGTTTTCTTTGTAAATATCATCTTCATGTCTTTCAACATAATTATTGTATCCATCTATCACTTTAGTTATGCTTCCACCATTGTCTGTTGTAATATCATAATAATATGCTAATGAAGGTTCTGAACGAATATAGTATCGTGTACCTGATACATTTGTATACGGTACTTCTTTAAGTTCTATTATGTTTATTGTATCTACCTTTCTTACATCTGTTCTAATATTCTGCATAGCAATAGCTTGGAATAAGAAGAAAAATATCATAATACTTATATAGAGTCCTCCTGATATACAGAAAATTATCTCAGTAATAGTTTCAAATTTATCTGTAAATTCAATTAATAAATAAAAAATCATAGTTATAACAAATAATACACTTATAATTATAAAAAAGATATTTTTAGTTACAATTGCATAAATAAATATAAGAATATTAATTATAAAAAATGTTATTATTACAATTTTTAACATTTTATACATTATACCTGATAACTTATCTATTGTGTTTTTGTATTTCTCTGTTCCTGTATACCAGAACTTATTACACCGCTTTTGCTCTGAAGCAAAAATAGCAGTTACAAGTCCTAGAATTATTAACATTATTACTACTACTGTAAAAAAATTTAATACCATATAAATTCCTCCTTAATAAATTATTATTTATGAGTTACTATTCATACTTGCCTTTGGCAATGTACTCGTATTATATTGTTTTTTACATAAAAAGTCAAGTTCCTTTGATATTTACCCTAAAAAATTATGATTAATTTATGATAATGTCTTAAGTGGAAAGAATTGGGATGTGTTCCAAAATTTCCTTTTTTAAAAGAAATTCTTGGACGCATCCCAATTTTTTTCCAAATTCTTACCTAGCTCTTCAAATTCTCTCAAATTCTATTGTTACTTTGAATAGATCTCCATCTAAGTAGATATTAAATTTTCCTTTTTGCAATGTTGTTAAACTTTCTGCTATTGATAGGCCTAATCCGCTTCCTTCGGTGTTTCTTGAGGCTTCTCCTCTTACAAACCTTTGCATTAGCTCTTCTGATGATATATTTAGCTTTGCTTTTGATATATTTTTTAATTGCATTTCTACTTTGCCTTTGTTTATTATTACATCTACATATACTCTTGAACCTTCTAGTGCATATTTCGATATGTTTGAATACATGTTTTCTATTACTCTGTATAGGTACCTGCTATCTGCTTTTATTTTTACTTCTTCGTTTGGCATGTTTAGTATTAGTTCTAATTTTTTTTCATTTAATTTGTCTTCAAATTCTCCTGATATTTGCTTTATTAGCTCTTTTACATTAATGTCTTCCATATTTAGTTTTATATTTCCTGAAGATGCTTTTGATGCTTCTACTAGGTCTTCTGTTAATCTTTTTAGTCTTTGCGATTTTTTGTCTAGTATTTCTAAATATTCTTTTGCTTTTTCATTTGGCATTTCTTCTTTTTTTAGTAAGTCTACATAGTTTATTATTGAAGTTAATGGTGTTTTTATATCATGTGATACATTTGTTATAAGTTCTGTTTTCATCCTTTCACTTTTTAAGCTTTCTTCTACTGCTTTTGTAAGCCCTGTTGATAAACTATTTATATATTCTGCCATTTCTTTTAGATTTTTTTCTAAGTTTGTAGTGTCTATTTTTATATTTTCTTTTCCTTCATATATATTTTTTAATATTTCTTTTATAGTATTTAATTGTTTTGTATAATTTAGTATTGCATATAATGCTACCCCCCAGAATATTAATAGTAAAATTATGCAAAACCATATTGCCGCTGTTGATATTATTAGTATTAATGATATTATTATGAATGCTATATAATATATTATTAGTTTTGTGGTAATTTCTTTATTCCATAATATTAAATTAGATATTTCTTCTATTTTTTGCTTTATCCATTTTAATATTTTATATATTAATGTTGTTTTTATAAATTTTCTTGCTTTTATTCTTTTTATTGTTGTTATTCCAATACTTGCACATGTTATATAACATATTAAATAGGCTATTAATGATATTACTAATGTATATATATTGGCATTTGCAAGACATTCTCTTCCTATTAGTGAAAATGTCGCTAATATAATAATACCTGTTATACATATTATTTCATATGAAAATTTGTCAAAATTATTTAAATATATCTCTTCCTTATTATTTTTATGACCTATCGACCATATTAAATATATACCTATTATAAATAGTATTAAAATTGAATATGACATTGCATATATTGGCATACTCCCTACATTTGCAATAAAATTATATGTTGCTACATTTATTTTATATTCTAATGTTGCTGATTGCTCTTTATTAAATGATGTGTATATAGAAAACTTACTATTTTTCGTATCTTTCAAATTTTCTATTCCATAATTATATGCTAAACCTTTATCATTTATTTGTTCGAAATTTGTACTAATATTTGAATTTTCTTTATACCAATAATATTCACTATTTTTCATTTCTTCTATTTTAGAATTATAATTTTCTGTTTGTATATTTGTAAATATTGTTCCATTTTCATCTATTATAATATAATTAAAACCTATATAATATCCTCTATATGTTTGTGAGTAATATATTTTAGTTGGAGTTTCTTGTACTAATATATAATTGTCTACAAATGAATTGTAATATTCGCCTTGCTCTCTAAGTCCTTCCTCTATACTTGAACATATTCTAAATACTCTTTGCAAGTTTGGATAGTATTCGTTATATACAAAGCTATTTGTTTTATAATAGTCTCCTCTTGATAGGTCTTCTTTATTATAGGAATTATATTCTATGTATATTACTCCTAATATTATTGCTAATGCTAAGAATGGAATTAGTATGTATGATATTATCTTTAGTGTGTCTGAGTTTCTTAGTTTTTCCATTTTTTCTATTAATTTCCTCCTTTTTTCCTATTTCCCATTGGGGACGTTTCCTAATGGGGTATCTGGCACTTTTGGGAACATACTTTATTTAAATGTAGGGGCGATTGTCAATCGCCCGTGGCTACAACGAATTACTAAAATTAATAAGAAAATATAGTAATTTCTTCGAAGAACAGTTGATTGCTAATCACCCCTACATTTTTTTAATCTATTTTTTCTATTTTATACCCGATTCCCCAAATAACTTTTAAATACTTTGGTTCTTTTGGATTTATTTCTATTTTTTCTCTTATGTGCCTAATATGTACTGCTATGATGTTATCTGCTCCATATGCTTCATCTTCCCATACATTTTCATAAATTTGCTCTATTGAGTATACTTTTCCTTTGTTTTTTGTTAAGAATTTTAATATGTTGTATTCTGTTGGAGTAAGCTTTATTTCTTTTCCTTCTACTGTTACTTCTTTTGTGTCATCTTTTATTATAAGTTCTCCTGTTCTATATATATTTTCACTCTGTGTTTGTTTGTTTGCAATTGAACCTAACATTGTATATCTTCTTATTTGAGAGTTTACCCTTGCTATTAGTTCTATTGGGTTAAATGGTTTTGTAACATAGTCGTCTGCTCCATTATTTAGACCTGATACTTTGTCATAGTCTTCTGATTTTGCAGAAAGCATAATAATTGGAATACTTTTTGTTTTCCTTACTTCATTTGCAACTGCCATCCCATCCATTTCTGGCATCATTATATCTAGAATAATTAAATGAATTTCCTCTTTTTCAATAATTTTAAGTGCTTCTTTTCCATTGTATGCCTTTAAGATATTATACCCTTCTTTGTTTAAGTAAATTTCAATTGCATTAACTATTTCTTTATCATCATCACATACTAAAATGTTGTTCATCTTATTTTCATCTCCCTTTTTCTTTTATAAGTATACCACAAATTTATTAATAAAAAATAGATAGATTATTAATTTTTTATTAATAATCTACCATAATTTCAGTATTTGAGTACCTTACTATATAGTTCTTTTACTTTTCCATTCTATGAAATCATCTATTATTAGTTTTAACACTGCTACTACTGGTACAGCTAAGAACATTCCTGTTACCCCAAAATATGCTCCTCCTAGTGTTACTGCAAATATTACTAGAAGTGGACTTATTTTTAGTGAGTCTCCTACTATTTTTGGATTTATTACATTTGCATCTATTTGTTGAAGTATAGTTACTACTACTACCATCCATATTGCTTGGAATAAGCCACCTGTGAAGAATGTTATAATTGTTGCTATTACTATTGCTATTATTGCTCCAAAGTATGGTATTATATTCGCTAGACCTATCATAAAACCAAGTAGTACAGCATATTTTACATTTAATATTGACATTGCAATTGATGTTAATATTCCTACTATTATAGCATCTAATATTTGGCTTGCTAAGAATTTGAAGAATATTTCGTTTGTTCTATTAAAATATTTATTAATGTTGGCATATGCTTTTCCTTCTACTATTGCCCCTAATAGTCTTCTGAAGAAGTTTATAATTTGGTTTCTACCGCTTAGTATATATATTGATACTATTATTGATACAAATATGTCGAATATTCCTCCAAGCATTCCAATGACGCTTTGTATATATCCTGTAATTGCTTCTGTGTTTATTATTTGCTTTAAGTCAATATTTTGCATTTCTCCAATTGCTTTTTGTACAATTTCATTTTTAAAAATTGAATCTTCTGGAAGTGAGTTTATTTTTTGTACTGCCATATTGTAGTAGTGCCCAAAGTTATTCACTAAATCTATCACACTTTGTATTACTGGTGGTAATATGAAGTTTATTAATATTATGATTAGTATTAATGCTATTATATATACTGTTGTTATACTAAGTGCTCTTGCTTTTTTTTGTATAAATTTTACTTTTTTTGATTTTTGGTATATTTGTTCTATTTTTTTACATGGTACATATAGTATGTATGCAATTAGTGTTCCTACTAAAAATGGTGATAGTACCCCTAAAAATGATTTTATTGCTTGTGTTACTTGACCTAAGTTGTCTAAAGTTTTGTATATGGCCGCTACTGCTATTGCTAGCGAAAACCAGAATAGCCATTTGGTCCAATTTTTGTCTTTCATTGTTTTTTCTCCTTTTTTGAAGTCAATGGGGACGGAGATTTTTGACTTCTTTTAATTATTATCTTTAATTTTACTATTTATTTAGAAGAAGTCAAAAATCTCCGTCCCCATTGACTTCTGATTTCTTGTTACTTTATATTTCTATTTGCAATTCTACTGGGCAGTGGTCGCTTCCTAGTACTTCGGGGTGTATTGCACTTTCTTTTATTTTTGTTTGGATGGTGTTTGATGTTATGAAGTAGTCTATTCTCCATCCTATATTTTTTTCTCTTGCTTTTCCCATGTATGACCACCATGAGTAGCAGTCTTCTTTTTCTGGGTATAGGTACCTAAAGGTATCTGTAAAGCCGGCTTCTAAAAGGCTTGTCATTTTGTTTCTTTCTTCGTCTGTGAAACCTGCATTTCTTCTGTTTGTTTTTGGGTTTTTTAGGTCTATTTCTTTATGTGCTACGTTTAGGTCTCCACAATATATTACTGGCTTTTTTTCGTCTAGTTTTTTTAGGTATTTTCGCATTTCGTCTTCCCAAACCATCCTATATTCTAATCTTTCTAGTTCTCTTTTTGAATTTGGTGTGTAGCAATTTACAAAGTAGAAGTTTTCAAATTCTAAGGTTATTACTCTTCCTTCTTTATCATGTTCTTCTATTCCTAAACCATAGCTTACATTTATTGGCTTTTTCTTTGTAAATATGGCTGTTCCTGAATACCCCTTTTTTTCTGCACTGTTCCAATATTGATAGTAGCCTTCTAATATAAGTTCTAATTGTCCTTCTTGCATTTTGGTTTCTTGAATAGCAAAAATATCTGCCGCTATTTCATTAAAAAAGTCCATAAAACCTTTATTTACAGCTGCTCTTAAACCGATTTACATTCCAAGATATAAGTTTCACTTTTATTTCCTACTTTCTTTTATTTTTTAGAATTATACCACCTATTTTATTTAATGTAAAGTACATTTGCCTTTTTATGTTAAATATGCTATAATATAGAATATATGTAACTTATAATTAAATAATTATTGTAAAAGAAGGGAGACTTACAATATGAAAAAAATGGCAACTCTTTTATTGGTACTTTTAACTATTACTCTTACAGGGTGCGGGAGCAAAAAAAATGTAAATGACCCTGATCGGCTTCAAAAGCAACTTGATCGAGAAATGGCTCGCGTAGATGAGTACAAGGCCGATGTTGACAAGTTAGAAGAAGAAAATGCAGAACTTTTGGCTGAGATTGATAGTCTTGTCGCTAACAACAACACCTTAAATCAAAAGCTTGATGCTGTTACTGAAAAAAGTGAAAGTAGCTCGTCTACTGATCAGCAAACAATTACCAATTTGCAAAAGCAGGTTGATGATTTAAAAAAGCAATTGGTAGATACCTTACAAGAACAGCTTGCTGAGCAAATTGCTTTAAATAACAAAAGTTCTTCGACAGCTGGCTCATCATATTTAGCAATTAAATTTTGGTCAGATGGATTTACTTATACTGCAAATGTAAAGTGGTATTGCGACCCAAATTGCACTAAGTCGGCAGGTGACAATATTACAATTACTTCACCTGTAGTCAGTCAGGACAAACTTAGCAATGGATATACAGTATATACCTGTATGAGTACCAATGGTTTGGTATACTCTTCGCAGTATCCATATCTTTCAAAAAATAAATAATTATTTAGTAAAAGCACTTCGATAATTTGAAGTGCTTTTATTATAATGAATATCTAGAAACTAATTATTTCATTATACATATCTATTGCATATTTGTCTGTCATTCCAGATATGTAGTGTATAATTGCTTTTGAATAATCTTTTTTCTCTTTAAAACTATATAATTTATGGTTTAACCCTTCGTTGTTTTCTTTTATATATATCATTACCCAGTCTATAAAGCCTGCTATTAAATTTGGATATATGTGCTGTTTTTCTTTTAGTTTTATTATTGTATTTTCCCCATCATATAAATTATTTAATGTCATAAATATTTCTTCTAATACTAATTTGAAATATCTATTTGCACTTTTAAGCTTTTCACTATTATAAACATTTTGAATATAGAATTCATTTAATTTATCTAAAAGCTCTACCTTTTCATCTGAAAATTTAAGTCCCTCTTCTATACTGCTGTTTTCACATAAGTCAGATATTAATGTACTTATCATGCTACTATTATTCATATTTTTGCCTATATTTAAGACTTTAGTGAGTTCTTTAACTTGATTTTTATCTAATACTTTTACTGATATAGAGTCTTCTAAGTCTCTTCCCATATATGCAATTCTATCAGCTAATTTTACTATGCACCCTTCCCATGTATATGGCATGTATTCATTAGGTTTTGTATATAATTGTAAGTCGATAGCTTCACTTCTTGGTCTTAATACTGCATCATTTACTTCTCCACAATGTGATATTATTCCATCTCTTACTGCATATGTCAAATTCAAATTTGTTTTTTCTCCATTATGATTTTCTAATAAAATCATGTTGTCAACTGCATTTAGTCCATTTCTTTCGTGCCAAAAAGTTTCTCCTAATTCTCTTTGCATAATTTCACTTAATATTTTTTCCCCTGAATGTCCAAATGGACTGTGACCTAAATCGTGTGCAATTGCAATTGCCTTTGTAAGCTCAGTATTAAGGCCTAAATTATTCGCTATTGTATAACTAATAGATTCTACATAATTAACATGTTCTATTCTAGTACATATGTGGTCACTTACTGGTGAAAAGTATATTTGAGTTTTATGTTTTAGTCTTCTGTATGCTGTAGAGTATAGTATTCTTGTATAGTCTCTTTCAAAGTCTGTTCTGATATCTCCACTTTTCTTATTTAGTTCTTTTTGTCTTTGTATCATTTTATTCCATTTTGGATTTTTTTCGTTTGCTGCAACACTTTCAAATTTTTTCATATATCTTGCCTTTCTAAATTCCCATTGGGGACGTTTTCAAATGGTGTATAACGTCCCTCTTGAGAACTTTTTATTTTTTATTTAAACATATTATATATTTGCATATATACTTTCTAATGCATTTGCTATTTGATCAGGGCATGACGTTCCTTTTCCGTCTGCAATCTATTCCTTTTAGCCTTTTTATTACTTCTTCTACTTTCATTCCTTGAATTAACTTTGCAACTCCCTTTAGATTTCCATCACATCCTCCCATTACTTTTAAACTTATTACTATTCCTTCTTCTATTTCTAATTCTATTTGTCTAGAACAAACTCCTTCTGGCGTATATGTATATATCATATTTTAACCTCCTTTTCCATTTTTTATATTATATCAAAATATTAATATAAAATAAAGCTTAGTGTTAAGGTTTATATGTATTTATTAAAAAAGACGCTATTTACTAACGCCTTAATCATGTTTAATATTTTTTTAGAATTCAAATGGTAAGTCAATGGGGGATGGAGATTTTTGGCTAAGTCAATGGGGACGGAGATTTTTGGCTACTTTTATGAAAGTTATACTTGAATTTTTTTAACTTTCATAAAAGTAGCCAAAAATCTCCGTCCCCATTGACTCCCCATTGACTCTCCATTGAATTCACTTTGACTCTTAGACCTTAAATATCTCGTCAAATTCTTCTCCGTCTATTTTTTCTTTCTCTAGTAATACTCCTGCTACTGCATGTAGTTTATCTATGTTTGCTTTTAGTATTTCTAGTGCTGTATTGTATCCTTGATCTACTATTCTTTTTACTTCTTCATCTACTATAGCTGCTGTTTCTTCTGAGTATTCTTTTTGTGTAGCGAAATCTCTTCCTAGGAAGACTTCCTCCCCGCCTGAGCCTAGCATTATTGTTCCTACTCTTTCGCTCATTCCATATTTTGTAACCATACTTCTTGCTATTTTAGTTGCTCTTTCTATATCATTACTTGCTCCTGTTGATATATCATCTAGTATTAGTTTTTCTGCTACTCTTCCTCCTAGTAATGATACTATATTTTCTTCCATTTCTATTTTTGACATGAAGTTTTTGTCTTCTGTTGGACGATACATTGTGTATCCTCCTGCCATTCCCCTTGGTACTATTGATATTTGGTGTACTGGGTCTTGTGTTGGTAAGAATCTACTTACTACTGCATGACCTGCTTCATGATATGCTACTAGTTTATTTTCTTTTTCGCTTCTTACTCTTGTTCTTTTTTCAGGTCCCATTGTTACTTTTATCATGGCATCTTCTATTTCTTTCATACCTACTTCAGGAATATTTCTTCTTGCTGCTAATAAAGCTGCTTCGTTTAAAACATTTTCTAAGTCTGCTCCTGCAAATCCTGATGTATTTTTTGCAATTATTTTTAGGTCTACATCTGGTGCTAATCTTTTCTTTCTAGAGTGTACTTCTAATATTTGCTCTCTTGCTTTTACATCTGGTGAGCCTACCATTATTTGTCTGTCAAATCTTCCTGCTCTTAATAGGGCTTTATCTAGTACGTCTGGTCTATTTGTTGCAGCAAGCACTATTACACCTTCATTTTCTGCAAATCCATCCATCTCAACTAGTAATTGGTTTAGTGTTTGCTCTCTTTCGTCATGTCCTCCACCTAGTCCTGCACCTCTTTGACGTCCTACTGCATCTATTTCGTCTATAAATACTATACATGGTGCTTTTTTCTTTGCTTCGTCAAATAAGTCTCTTACTCTTGATGCACCAACACCTACAAACATTTCAACAAAGTCTGAACCACTTATAATGAAGAATGGTACTCCTGCTTCTCCTGCTACTGCTTTTGCTAAAAGTGTTTTACCAGTTCCTGGAGGTCCTACAAGTAGTACTCCTTTTGGTATTCTTGCACCCATATCTGTAAATTTCTTTGGATTTTTTAAGAATTCTACTATCTCTTCTAGTTCTTCTTTTTCTTCGTCTACTCCTGCTACATCTTTAAATGTAACTCTTGCTTTGTCTTGTGGATTTAACATTCTTGCTTTGCTCTTACCAAATGTCATTGTTTTGTTTCCATTAGTTTGGTTTCCACTCATTATGAAGAACCAGAATACTAAGAATATTATTAGTATTCCAAATGGTGTTAATAAGCTTAATGCTATCATTAATATTGATTCTGACTTTTCAGTTACTTTTATGCTTTGTGTTTTCATAGAGTCTGATAAGCTTTCCATTAAACTATCTACGCTAGGTATGTTTACTTCTTTTGGATTGTTTTCATTTTTTAATGTTACTTGGGCTTTTTTCCCATCTGATGAAATTTCTATTTCTTTTATATCACCAGTTTCTATTTTAGATATTAATTCTGAATATGCAAGTTCATTGCTTCCACTACCTAAAATTGATGTAATTAGTACTATAAAGATTACTAATATGATTAACCACATTGCTAAAGTTTTTATGCTATTTTTCACTTTTTTTCCTCCTTTGTTGATAATAGAAGTTGGAGGCTGGAAGTTAGAAGTTAAAATATTTGTATTTCAATATCTCTTCTATTTTTCCTTTTCCTACTTTTTATTATTTAACATTTTAGTCGTTTTATTTTATATAACATATATCTTTTATTAATTCAATAGTTTTTTATATGTCTTTTTCTTTACAAAAATGAATGGTTTGTAAGTGCTTACGGATGCTATATTTTGTTAAAACTATACTTTTAAAATTATTTTTTATTTCTTTTGTATGGACATGCGTCGCACTTCCTATCTTCGAAGAAATTACTTATAATATTTATTAGTATTTTCGTTGAGGCAACAGATGTGTATTTCATTCCCTTATACTCTTATTTATTTATCATAGTTGTTCAAAATAAACTTTTCCGTTATTTACCATTACCTTTATATTCTTATTTGGAGTTAAATATTTGTTTCCTATATTATTACTGCATAGTTTTACCAGGTCTTCTATATGTACTTTTTCTATGTTTTTGCTTGTGCCTAGTACTCTCACAATAGTATATAACATTAGTCTATTTTTTATTACTAAATCTAGCTTATTAAATTTTTTTAGGTCTATTATTATTTCTTTTTTTCTTTGTAACTCTTTATTCCCTAGCATTTCATTTATTAGAACTTCTTTATAACTTTCTTCTACTTTTTTTTGTATAAAGTCATTTTCATTTGCTGCTAAGTTTGATAGCCTATTTAGTGAAGTTACTATATTAGGGTTAAAGTTTTCTTTTATATATGGAATTAATAAGTTTCTTACTTTGTTTCTAGTATATATGTTTTCCATATTACTTTTATCTATTTTTGGTTCTAAATTTTGTCCTTCGCAATACTCTTCAATTTCTGCTCTAGTGCATTCTATTAATGCACGTATATATTTGTTTTCTCTAATTGGCTCTATTCCTTTTAACCCAGAAGTTCCGCTTCCTCTAATTATATTCATAAGTACAGTTTCTGCATTATCATTTGCATTATGGGCTGTTGCTATTTTGTTTGCATTTACTTGTTTTAACACTTCATCAAAAAAAGAATATCTTACTTTTCTTCCAGCTTCTTCTGTTCCTATTTTTTCTTTCTTTGCAATTTCTTCTACTTTCTCTTTTTTTATGAAACATTCAATATTGTTTTTTATGCAAAAATTTTGTACATATTTAGTTTCTTCTTCTGCTTCAAGTCTTATCATATGGTTTATATGTGCTACTGTTATAGCAAATTTTAAATTTGAGTTTTTTCTTATATTTATAAGTGCATTTAATAATGCCATTGAGTCTGGACCTCCAGAAACCCCAACAACTATATTATCCCCATTTTTAATTAGTTCATACTTTTTTATTGTTTTTAGAATTTTTTGTTCTAACATTTTAACTCCTCTTTAGAAGTTGGAGGTCGAAAGTCAGAACTTAAATAATTTCTTCGAATAAATTACTTTAATTCCGACTTCCGACTCCTGCTTTTCTTCTTATTCCGTTATAATATTAATTTAAAACGCATTCTATTTTTGTTTTTCCTTTAAATTGTAGTTCTCGATATCATCGACCCATACAATTTATTTGTTATTCCCTATAGCGTTCTATATTCGCAAATTTTGTATAACTTGCAAGCCATAATAGCTCTACTGTTCCTGTTGAACCTGCACGATGTTTTGCAAGTATTACTTCTGCAATATTTTTCTTTTCGCTCTCTTCATTGTAGTAATCGTCTCTATATAAAAACATTACAATGTCGGCATCTTGCTCTATCGCTCCTGATTCACGAAGGTCTGATAGCATTGGTCTATGGTCTGGACGTTGTTCTACAGCTCTTGATAATTGTGATAATGCTATTACTGGTACATTTATTTCTTTTGCTAGTATTTTAAGTGAACGACTTATTTCTGAAATTTCTTGTTCACGTGATGCTCCCCTTTTTCCACTTCCTTGAATTAATTGTAAATAGTCAATAACAACTAACCCTATATTTTGTTCTAACTTTAATTTTCTACATTTTGCTCTTATTTCCATTATAGAAATACCGGGTGTATCATCTATAAATATTTTAGATTCTGAAAGTATTCCAGATGCATCTGCAAGTTTTCCCCATTCTTCATCATCTATTTTACCTGTTCTTACTTTGTTACTATCTACCATTGCTTCACTACATAGAATTCTGTTTACCATTTGCTCTTTTGACATTTCCAAGCTAAATATTGCAACTGGAGCATTTCCTCTTGTTGCTGCATATGTTGCAATATTTAGTGCAAAGGCAGATTTTCCCATTGCTGGACGTGCTGCAACTAGTATTAGCTCTGAACCATGCATTCCTGCTGTTTTATAGTCTAAGTCAGCAAAACCTGTTGGCACACCTGTTATGTGCTGCTTTTGATTATATAGTTGTTCTAGTTGTGTAAATGTATCTACTAATATATCTTTAATACTTGAATATCCTTTTTGATTTCTTGATTGTATAGTGTCAAATATTTTCTTTTCTGCTTGATCCATTAAGAATTCTACATCTTGTGTTTCATCATATCCTAATTTTATTATATCATTTGCTGTTTTTATTAAACTTCTAAGTAATGATTTTTCTTCAACTATTTTTATATATTTATCTACATTAGAAGTAGTAGGAACTTTATCTGGAAGTTCTGCTAAATACTCTAATCCCCCAATAGCCTCTAATTTTCCCATACTTGAAAGTTCAGCTTTTAAAGTAATAATATCTACTGGCTCTGCTCTATTATATAAATTTAAAATAGCTTCATAAATAGTTTTATTATCTTCTCTATAAAAATCTTCCTCTTTTAGCACTTCTATAGCAGATATTATGGCATCTTTATCTGTAAGCATACTACCTATAACTGCTTGTTCAGCTTCTGTATCGTGTGGTGGCACTTTTCCTAGCTCCATCTTTTTTGTGCTCCTTCCCAAAACAAAAATTATTCACTCTTCACTATTTATTAAAATAAAAATAATCCTACAAACTACATTTTTAACTTAATATTTTTTTACCAACTAATCTTTTGTATCCTTCTATATTAATTAACTTGTAGTGAATGGTGAATGACATTTAGCTTATTACATTTATTTTCAATTTTCCTATTACACCTTCATATAATTTAATATCTACTGTTCTTGTTCCTGTAACTTTTATTGTTTCACTTAAGTTTACTTTTTTCTTATCTACTTCTATGTCATATTGTGTTTTTAAATTATCTGCTATTTCTTTTGCAGTAACTCCACCAAATATTTTGCCATTTTCTCCTGCTTTTACTTTTATTTCTAAGTTTATTTCTTTTATTCTATTTGCTAAATTAATAGCTTCATCTTTTTGCATATCTTTTCTATATTGGTTTGATTCTTGTTTTGCTTTTAAATTACTTAAATTTCCAGTTGTCGCTTCTACTGCTAATTTTTTTGGAAATAAATAATTCCTTGCATAACCATCATTTGCATTTATTATTTGGTCCTTCTTTCCTACACCTTTTATATCACTTAATAAAATAACTTTCATTTATTATTTACCTCCTTTAATACTTCTTATATTCTACATTAAAAATGCCCTATTTTCAAGTATTTTAGATAATTTTGTTATCATCTTTCTAAATATATGTTGCTATTTATATCTTATAAAATAATATTTTTCAATTGTATTTATTTTTTCAGTTGTTTCTATTTTTCAAGTTTGTACTTTTTAATACATAAATTATTAAATTTTAACTTTTAACGTAATTAATAATTAGTGCAATAATAGCCTATATTGTAAAAAACAATATAGGCTATTATTGCACTAATTATTAATTTTTATATGGCTATTGCTTGTCTCTTAATTCTTTGTTGATTTCCATTACAACTTGCTGTGCTGACCAATCAGGGTATTTTTTTAAAGTTTCTTCATATTTTTCTTTCACTACTTTATACTTATTATCATTAGATGATAAGTATTCTAAGTCAGCATCTATAACACATTCTTCTTTTTGTTTTAATACATGTCCATATTCCATTTTTTTGCCACAAAATAGGCATTTTGCATCAATCCAGTAGTAATTTGAACATCTGAACATAATTACTATATCATGCTTACAGTCATTTTCAATTGTACTAAGTTCTTTCTTTAGTTCATTGATTTTACGCTCAATATTTTCTCTCCGAGCTATAACTTGCATTTTGGTTTCTTGCATTTGCAATCTCCTTTCTAAAAAAACATATTTCAGTTGTCTTAACTATTATAGCATACAAGGTTAATATAATCAACATAATTTTAAAATGTGTAACTTCTTTTTAAATCAATATTAAAGTTGACTTCACATTTTAACTCACAAATATTCGTCCCTATAATTCAAATGTACTTTTTCTATTAATTCTCTATTTTATTATATGCAAAATCCTGGTGCAATATTGGTGACAGTTGAAATATACGCTAAGTCACATATTCCTGTTTTAAATACTCCACAAAATAGCGAACTTGTGTTATATGATGGTGAGCGAAGTCTGCTCCAAGTATCAACACCATCATTTTGCTTTTTTATTTGTTCATTTGGAACATCGTATATAGCATTAGCATTTTTGTATATTTTATATTGTTTACCTTCTATACTCTTTGACCAGCCTGATGCGCATTCTGCAAGTGCACTTGTTCCCCATATTTCACCACAAGATATTAACCACATTTTATCCTCTACATATGAAACAACTGAACTATTATATATTGCTCCATATGGTTTTGTTACTTTTTTTACATATTGATTTATTGGTGCTAGTGAATCTATAGTTCCTAGAGTCCTTGTTTCTCCCTCACCTTCGCCATTTAATGTTCTTCTTAGTTGCCTATTAGCCCAACCACCTATATTACTTTCTTCTGTACTATCTATTGCATACATATTTGCTGTTATTAAACAATCTACAAATTCAAAACTTATTCCTGCTTTGTTTAATTTGTCATATGCTACATCACTTAGTTGATTATCATTTGATAAATCTCTATATTCATCCTTTAATATTCCATCTTCATTTAATATATTTTGCTCTGCCAATATATCATGATTAAAACCCATAATACGCACTTTAAGCTGTTTTCCATTATATTCTATTTTCTTCCAATCTCCTACCCCTATTGTATATTCTTTTCCTTCATAATTTAATGTAAATTCATTTGTATTATTTGTTATATCATTATTAATATCATCATCTTTTAGTGTATTTTGTATTGTATTTGATATTTTTGATAATTGCTGCCAGCTAAATGGCAATTCATTTCCTTCTCTTTGTTCATTAGATGTGTTTGGTATACCTACTATTTTAGGCTTTGACTCCTGACTTTTACCTATTTCTACTTCTAATTTTTCATTTATTGTAAAATTATATTCTTTTCCATTTAGGTTATATGTTCCTTGTATATTTTTATTATTATCAATGTATTCTTCTGTTTTTATATTTTTATCTTTAAATTCTAATATATCACTTATTTTTTTTAATGTTAGTATTTCATTTTTTTCTATCTCATCTATTTGTATTTCAATTATTATATTTGTTATAGTTTCCTTTACAATTGCTTCCTCTGTAATTTTTTTTGTTTGCTTTGCTTTAATAAATAATCCATTTTCTCTTAAAGATATGTTTATTACTACTCCTGCTAAAATTATTAATAAAATTATAGTTATTACAAGTGTTATCAATGTTATCCCTTTACTATTTTCTATTTGACTTTTCGTACCTTTACATTTACCTGTCATTAACTTTTTCATTAGTTTCTCCTTCATTTTAGGTTTATAACTTTATTCAAATAAAATTATGTTTACAAGATATTACTTTATTTTAACAATAAAATTATTTTTAGTCAACAAGTTATTATTTATTTCATGCACTTTTATTATTTACTAATTTTAAATAAATAATTATATTATTTTTCTAGTATAGCGCAAAAATGGCTTCACCACGCTATGTGTTAAATTGTTCGCGCCTAAGGAAGTAATATATTTTATTTTTTCCATTTCGCTCTTCATAACAAGGGATATTCCCCCTCGATCTGCGGGATGCCTAAGACTGTATTGCAAAAATAAAATATATTACTTCCTTAGGTGCTACTCTATAACTTAAAATAGAGTACTTTCCTAGAATATAAAAAAGCATGTCCAAAGGAATGGTAACTGCTTACATACTTTATCTTTTAAATATGTGTCAAGTCCAGTTCCTTTGGCATACTTTTTTGTAGTCCTAATTTATATATTTTTTTAATTTAATATTTCTTCAAAATATTCATTTATTTTGCTTATTAGTTCTTGCTTTACTTCTTCAGTATTCATTCCTTCTACTTGTGCTCCTGCTAAGGTTATATGTCCTCCTCCTCCGAAGTTTTTCTAGTATTACTTGTACATTTATATCACCTATTGAACGTCCGCTTATACATACTTTATCTCCTAAGTTCCCTATTACAAATGATGCTGTTATATCACTTATTGTCAATAATTCATCTGCTGCTTTTGCACAAACTATATTGGCTTGTTTATCTTTTTCATTATATGTAGATATTCCTATTGTTCCTTTTATTATTTCTGTTTTATTAATTATTTCGGCTATTTTATTATATGTTTCTAAATCACTTTGGAACCATTTTTTTATTTTTATTATATCTATTCCACATTTTCGTAAAAATGCTGCTGCCTCAAATGTTCGTACTCCTGTTTTAAATGTAAAGTTTTTTGTGTCCATCATTATTCCAGCATATAATGCTTCTGTTTCTATAGTATTTAATTTAATATCTTTTTCTGAATATTCTATAAGTTCTGTTACTAATTCGCAGGCAGATGAAGCATATACTTCATGGAAAGTAAGTATTGCATTTTCTATAAAGTCTGTGCTTCTTCTGTGATGGTCTATTATCACTATTTTATTTGTTTTTTCTAGTAGTTCTGGCACTTCTACATAACTACTTTTATGAGTGTCTACTATAACTAATAATGTTTCTGATGTTATTTTTTCTATTCCTTCATCTTTTCCTATTATCACATTTTCATATTCTTCATTTGCCTTTGCTGTTTGTATAAAATTACTTAGCCCTGCACTTGTTGTTTCATTTACTATATATGCGTCTTTTCCTATAGTTTTTGCTATACAATACACTCCAAAAGCTGACCCCATCGCATCTATATCGGAATTAGCATGACCCATTATTATAACATTTTTTGACTCATGCATTAATTCTTCTAACGCATGTGATACTATTCTTGCTTTTACTTTTGTTCTTTTTTCTATTTCTTGAGTTCTTCCTCCAAAAAATGTATATTTTCCGTCCTTTCTTAATATTGCTTGGTCTCCACCTCTACCTAATGCAATGTCTATACATCCTTGAGCTGATTTATATTTTTGGTAGTTTGTTTCACCTTCATTTGATATAGCAATACTTAAAGTTGACTTTAATTTCCCTGGTATTGATATTTCTTTTATTTTATCTAATATTGTAAATTTTTCTGCTTCTAATTTAACTAAATACTGTTGTTCTAATATTACAATAAATGTATCTCTTTCTGATTTTACTATTAAACCCTTATATTCAGTTGCCCAGTCATATAGGCTTTTTTCTATTGTAGCTGTAATTATTGCCCTATCTTCTGCTGAAACTCTTTGCATTATTTCTTCATAGTTGTCTATCATAATTACTCCTACACATATTTGTGAATTTTTATATGTAGCTTCTAATTCTATATTTTGTGTTTCATCTATAAAATATAAGCTCAGCATATATTCTGTAGTTTCTTTACTTTTAGAAGATTTTACATATTCTCCTATTATTGTGTATGTCTTACTTCCTATTTGTATCTGTTTCTTTATTAGTTCTTTTAGTTCTTTTTTATTTTCTTCACTACTATTTTCTATTTCTAACTTTATTTCTCTTATTATATTTGTTAAATATGTACTTATATCAATATTTGCAAATTCTCTAATAAACTTTGAACTTTTCCATATAACATTACCATCTGTTTCTATTACTATTAATGGGAATGGTGAATTTACTAAAGTATTTTTTGCTGCATTGTCTACTGCCATACTTACATCTTTTATATGGTCTGATAACTCTACTTTTCTTTTATTGTTTGTCCAATATGCATACATTACAATTAGGATAAATATTAATATTGCTGGCATAATAAACCTATGTTCATAAAAACATATTGCTATTAACAATATTGCTATTATTACTAAATATACTTTTGTTTTTGAAACTAATTTATCAAAAACCTTTATATTATTGTTTTTGGGCATAAATTTCTCCTTTTATTTTTACTTTACATATAATATAATTTTACTATTTTTTAAGGCTTTTGTCAAATCTAGATTATGTGAATCTGGATGACATCACATTTTTTCAACTATATTTTCTAATTTTATCACATTTTTTATAGTTTTATGATATTTTTCCAATTATTTTATACAAATTCTAGTAATCTATTATCATTTTTTTGCTTTGTAGAGGTAGCACATCAGTTCTGATTTACGATTTTAAACTACTTGTGTATCAGACTCACTTACTACTAAGGAATATTAATATTAATTGCAAAAATTCCAACTCATCAATTTGAGTTGGAATTTTTTATTTTTAATCTGTTAATACTTCTTCGGCATCTTCTTCGCTTTCTTCTACTGGTAATTGGTCGTTTTCTGTGCTTATTCTTGTGTTTTTGTATTTTGCAAGACCAGTTCCTGCTGGTATTAGTTTTCCTATGATTACATTTTCTTTTAGTCCTATTAGCTCATCAACTTTTCCTTTTATTGCAGCTTCTGTTAGTACTCTTGTTGTTTCTTGGAATGATGCTGCTGATAGGAAGCTTTCTGTTGCTAAAGATGCTTTTGTGATTCCTAGTAATACTCGTTTTCCTGTTGCTGGACGTTTTCCTTCTTCCACAGCTTTTTCGTTTATGTCTTTGAATTCGTACATATCTACTAGTGAACCTGCAAATAGGTGTGTATCTCCATTGTCTTCTACTCTTACTTTCTTAAGCATTTGTCTACCTATTACTTCTATGTGTTTGTCGTTTATATCAACACCTTGATTTCTATATACTTTTTGTACTTCTTGTACTAAGTAGTTGTAAACTCCTTCTGGCCCTTTAATTAATAGTAATTCGTTTGGATTTATTGAACCTTCTGTAAGTGGCTGTCCTGCTTTTACTTCGTCTCCTTCTTTTACTTTTAGTTTTGAACCAAATGGTATTACATATGTTTTACTATCATCACTTGATGTTACTACAAGTTCTTTCTTTTTCTTGTTTTCTTGTAGTTTTACTTTACCATCTATTTCTGTTATTATTGCAACACCCTTAGGTTTTCTTGCTTCAAATAACTCTTCAACCCTTGGAAGACCTTGTGTAATGTCGGCAACACCGGCAACACCACCTGAGTGAATTGTTCTCATTGTAAGCTGTGTACCTGGCTCACCTATTGATTGTGCAGCTATTATTCCTACTGCTTCACCTATGTCTGCTTCTTGCTGACTAGATAGACCCATACCATAACATTTTGAACATACTCCGTTTTTTGTTCTACATCCAAATACTGAGCGTACTCTTACTGTTTCTATTCCAGCAGCTACTATTTTGTCTGCTAGCGCAGCTGTAATCATTGTGTCTGGAGCTACTATTAGTTCTTTTGTTTCTGGGTTTACTATGTCTTCTAATGGATATCTTCCTGTTATTCTTTCTTCTAAGCTTTCTATTACTTGGTTTCCGTCTTTTATTGCTGTAAGTTCTATTCCATCATGTGTTCCACAGTCATGTTCTCTTACTATTATGTCTTGTGATACATCTACTAATCTTCTTGTTAAATATCCTGAATCGGCTGTTCTTAACGCTGTATCTGAAAGACCTTTACGAGCACCATGGGCAGATATGAAGTATTCTAGAGCATCTAGACCTTCTCTGAATGATGATTTGATTGGTATTTCGACTGTTCTACCTGTTGTACTTGCCATAAGTCCACGCATACCTGCTATTTGTTTTAATTGGTCTAAGTTACCACGGGCACCTGAGTCTGACATGACATA
This sequence comes from uncultured Clostridiaceae bacterium, assembly GCA_950096965.1. Taxonomy (GTDB): domain Bacteria; phylum Bacillota; class Clostridia; order TANB77; family CAG-508; genus UMGS1663. The sequence continues at coordinate 28,284 of CATNCV010000004.1, forward strand.
TAATGGGTTTAATTTATCAAAGTTGTTTTTCATCGCTAAGCTGACATCACTTGTAGCTTTTTCCCATATTTTAATTACTGATTGGTATCTTTCCTCTTCTGTAATTAAACCACGTTTGTATTGTTTTAATACATTTGCTACTTGGTTTGATGCATCCTCTAATATTGTTTTCTTTTCTTCTGGAACTTTTGCATCTTCTATTGAAACTGTTATACCACTTGTTGTTGAATGTTTGAAACCTGATGCTTTAATGTAGTCTAATAGTTCGGCTGTTCTTGATAGTCCATGTTTTTCTATACATTTTCCTACTATTTTTCCTAACATTTTCTTGTTTGTTACAAAGTTTATTTCTGGTTCAAATTCATTTTCTGGATTGCTTCTGTCTACAAAGCCTAAATCTTGTGGTATTTCTTTATTGAATATTATTCTACCTACTGTTGTTTCAACTTTTTTATGTCTTTCATTTCCTTCTTCATCTATTTGGCTCATTCTTACGAATATTTTAGCATGCATTCCTACTTCTTTATTTTCGTAAGCCATTATTGCTTCTTCTGGAGATGAGAAGTAGTTTCCTTCTCCAATTTCACCTTCTACTTCCATTGTTAGGTAGTAGTTTCCTAATATCATATCTTGTGATGGTACTGTTACTGGCTTACCATCTTGTGGTTTTAGTAAGTTGTTTACTGATAACATTAAGTATCTTGCTTCTGCTTGTGCTTCTGGTGATAGAGGTAAATGTATAGCCATTTGGTCACCATCGAAGTCAGCGTTGAAGGCTGTACATACTAATGGGTGTAATTTTATTGCTCTTCCTTCTACTAGTACTGGTTCGAATGCTTGAATACCTAGTCTATGTAGTGTTGGAGCACGGTTTAACATTACTGGATGGTCTTTTATAACTTCTTCTAATATATCCCATACTTCTGGGCGTAGTTTTTCTACCATTCTTTTTGCATTTTTTATGTTGTGTGCTATTCCTCTTTGTACTAATTCTTTCATTACAAATGGTTTGAATAGCTCTACTGCCATTTCTTTTGGCACACCACATTGATATATTTGTAGTTCTGGTCCTACTACGATAACTGAACGTCCTGAGTAGTCAACACGTTTTCCTAGTAAGTTTTGACGGAAACGTCCTTGTTTTCCTTTTAGTAAGTCTGATAATGATTTTAATGCTCTATTTCCAGCTCCTGTTACTGGTTTTCCTCTTCTTGAGTTATCTATTAGTGCATCTACTGATTCTTGTAGCATTCTTTTTTCGTTTCTTTTTATTATTTCTGGTGCTCCTAATTCTATTAGTCTTTTTAGTCTGTTGTTTCTGTTTATAACTCTTCTATATAGGTCGTTTAAGTCTGATGTTGCAAACCTACCACCATCTAATTGTACCATTGGTCTTAATTCTGGTGGAATAACTGGTACAACATTCATTACCATCCATTCAGGTCTGTTTCCTGATAGTCTAAATGATTCTACTGTGTCTAGTCTTTTTATTAGTTTTGCTTTCTTTTGCTCACTTGCTTTTTCTAGTTCTTTCTTTAGGCTTTCTGATAATTTCTCTAAGTCGATTTCCCTTAATAGCTTTTCTAAAGCTTCTGCTCCCATTTCTGCTTTAAAGCTTCCATATCCATATTTTTCTACTGCTTCATGATATTCTTTTTCTGTTAGCACTTGGTATTTCATTAAGCCTGATGTTCCTTTGTCTGTTACTATGTATGAAGCAAAGTATATTATTTTTTCTAAGTTTCTTGGTGAAATGTCTAGCATTAATGCTATTCTACTTGGTATTCCTTTGAAGTACCAAATATGTGCAACTGGTGCTGCAAGTTCAATGTGCCCCATTCTTTCACGTCTTACTTTTGATTTTGTTACTTCTACTCCACATCTGTCACAAACAATTCCTTTATAACGAACTCTTTTATATTTACCACAGTGACATTCCCAGTCTTTTGTTGGTCCAAATATTCTTTCACAAAATAAACCATCTTTTTCTGGTTTTAGAGTTCTATAGTTAATGGTTTCAGGTTTTTTTACTTCTCCTTTTGACCATTCTCTTATTTTTTCGTCTGATGCTAATCCGATTTTTATTTTATCAAATATCTCTAATTCATCCACTATTTTTTTAGCCCCTCTCTAATTTTATATTGTAGGGGCGATTTTAGGTCGCCCGTGCTACAACGGCTTTATTGTGGAGGTTGGAAGTTGGAGGTTGAAGGTTGTTTTAGAGGTTGGAAGTTGGATTTTAGGTAATTTCTTCGAAGACTTACCCTATTTTCTAACTTCTAACTTCTATTTGCAACTTCTAACTTCTAACTTCTAACTTCCATTTTGGCTTTCATTAAAATTCAAAAATAATCCACTGCTGTGCAATTTTTATTTGTCTATTTTTTTATTTGTTTTGAAAATATTTAATTAATTATTTATGTTTTGTTTTTGGTGCATTTCCGATTGGGGACAGTTCCTAATCTAGCCAGATTATTTTTGTTTTTTGGCTTTAAGTTCTTCTTTATCTTGTTTCCGATTACGAACCGTCCCCAATTGTGCTTTCTATTCTAGTCCATCGTTGTCTAGGTTATCTTCTGCTAGGTCTGTGTCAAAAATTTCTGCGTCGCCATCGTCATCTAATTCTGTGAATAATTCGTCGTCGTCCATTATATCTTCATCTACGTCTAAAAGTATTGGTTCGTTGTCTTCGTCTATTTCTATATAGTTTTCGTCTAGGTCATTTTGTTCTAGTACATCTTCTCCTAGTTTTGCTTCTTCATAGTCTATTCCTTCATCGATGTGTTCTTTTATTTCTAGTTCTTCGTCATTTTCTGAGTATAGACGTATGTCTAATCCTAATGATTGAAGTTCTTTTATCAATACTTTGAAACTTTCTGGTACTCCTGGCTCTGGTACATTTTCACCTTTTACAATTGCTTCATATGTTTTTACACGTCCTACTACATCATCTGATTTTACTGTTAACATTTCTTGTAATGTGTATGCTGCTCCATATGCCTCTAATGCCCAAACTTCCATCTCTCCAAAACGTTGTCCACCGAATTGTGCTTTACCTCCTAGTGGTTGTTGTGTTACTAGTGAGTATGGTCCTGTTGAACGAGCATGTATTTTATCATCTACTAAGTGATGTAGTTTTAACATGTACATTACTCCAACTGTTACTGGGTTATCAAATTTTTCACCTGTACGTCCATCTATTAATATTGATTTTCCGTCTTCTCTTAGGCCTGCTTCACGTAGTAATTCTTTTATTTCTTCGTCTGACGCTCCATCAAATACTGGTGTTGCAACTTTCCAGCCTAAAGCTTTTGCTGCCATACCTAAGTGAACTTCTAGAACTTGACCTAAGTTCATACGTGATGGTATACCTTGTGGGTTTAATACTATATCTACTGGTGTTCCATCTTCTAAGAATGGCATGTCTTCTACTGGAAGTATTCTTGAAATAACACCTTTGTTACCATGACGTCCAGCCATTTTATCTCCAACTGATATTTTTCTTTTTGTTGCTATATAACAACGTATTACTTGGTTTACTCCAGGTCCTAGTTCGTCTGAATTTTCTCTAGTAAATATTTTTACATCTACTATTGTTCCTGCTTCTCCATGTGGTACTCTTAGTGATGTATCTCTTACTTCTCTTGCTTTTTCTCCAAATATTGCACGAAGTAGTCTTTCTTCTGCTGTTAGTTCTGTTTCTCCTTTTGGTGTTACTTTTCCTACTAGAATGTCTCCTGGTCTTACTTCTGCACCTATTCTTATTATTCCGTTTTCATCTAGGTCTTTTAGTCCATCATCACCAACATTTGGTATATCACGTGTTATTTCTTCTGGACCTAATTTTGTGTCTCTACATTCGCAGTCATATTCTTCTATATGTATTGATGTGTATACATCTTCTTTTACTAGTCTTTCGCTTATTAATACAGCGTCTTCGTAGTTGTAACCTTGCCATGTTGTGAAGGCTATTAGTACGTTTCTTCCTAGTGCCATTTCTCCATCTTTTGTAGATGGTCCATCTGCTAGGATATCACCTTCATTTACCTTTTCTCCTCTCGTTACAAGTGGTCTTTGGTTTATACATGTACCACCATTTGTTCTTTTGAATTTACGTAGTTTGTATATATCAATAGAACCTTTTTTGTTTCTAACTTGTACTTCATCTGAACTTACTTTTTCTACAACACCTTCATTTATTGCTGTAACTGTAATTCCAGAGTCTTTTGCTGCTCTATATTCTATACCTGTACCTACTATTGGTGATTCTGGTATTAATAGTGGAACTGCTTGACGTTGCATGTTAGAACCCATTAGTGAACGTTTAACGTCATCGTGCTCTAAGAATGGTATCATTGCTGCTGCAACAGATACTAATTCTTTTGGTGAAACGTCTACATAGTCTACGTCTTCTTTGTCAACCTCTGTTATTTCTGTTCTATTACGTACTTTTATTCTTTTATTTATGAATCTTCCTTCTTCATCTAGTGGTTCTGAAGCTTGTGCTATTATGTAGTTATCTTCTTTGTCTGCTGACATGTATTCAACTATATCTGTTACTTTTCCTGTTTCTTTATCAACTTTTCTGTATGGTGTTTCTATGAAACCATATTCATTTATAATTGCGAAAGATGATAATGCTGAAATTAAACCGATATTTGGTCCTTCAGGAGATTCTACTGGACATAGTCTTCCATAGTGTGTATAGTGAATATCACGAACTTCGAAACCTGCTCTTTCTCTAGATAGACCTCCAGGTCCTAATGCTGATATTCTTCTTTTATGTGTAAGCTCTGATAATGGGTTTGTTTGATCCATAAATTGTGATAATTGTGAGCTTCCAAAGAATTCTCTAATTGATGATGTTATTGGTTTTGTGTTTATTAATGTTTGTGGTGTTACTACATCTAAGTCTTGTATTGTCATTCTTTCACGAACAACTCTTTCTAGCCTTGTTAAACCAATTCTAAATTGATTTTGTAGTAATTCTCCAACACATCTTATACGTCTATTTCCTAAATGGTCTATGTCATCTATTGTTCCTAAGCCATGATCTAAGTTTAATACATAGTTTATTGAAGATATAATATCTTCATTAGTAATGTGTTTAGGTACTAATTCTTCTTTTCTTTCATCTAATACTTTGTGTAAATCTTTTTTGTCTGTAGTATCTAAAATTGATTTTAGTACTTCATAATTTACTTCTTCTTTGAAATGTAGGTCACTTATATCCACATCCGTTACAAAATTGTGGATATTTACTGTTCCATTTCCTATTATTCTTACCTTTTTGTCATTTAATTTTATATCTACTATATTTAGACCTGTATTTTGTATTTCTTCTGCTATTTCTTTTGATATTGTACCATCTTTTTCTACTAAAACTTCTCCTGTTGATGGGTCTATTATATCTTCAAATGCTACTTTTCCTGATATTCTTGATGCTAAACTTAATTTTTGGTTGAATTTAAATCTACCAACTTTTGCTAGGTCATATCTTTTTTCATCGAAGAATAAACCATTAAATAAGTTTCTAGCTGCGTCAACTGTTGGAAGTTCTCCTGGTCTTAATTTTTTGTATATTTCTATTAAAGCTTCATCCTGTGTTTTTATTGTATCCTTTGCTATTGTTGCCATTATTTTAGCTTCTTCGCCAAATAGAGAAACAATTTGTTCATCTGTTGTTAACCCTATTGCTCTTAATAAACATGTTACTGGTATTTTTCTTGTTCTATCTACCCTTGCCCAGAATACGTCGTTTCCATCTGTTTCATATTCTATCCATGCTCCACGAATTGGCATAACTGTTGATGTAAATACTTTTTTACCAACTTTGTCAAATTCATATGCATAATAGCAACCTGGTGAACGTACTAACTGACTTACTACAACCCTTTCTGCACCATTTATAATGAAAGTTCCACTTTCTGTCATTAGTGGGAAGTCTCCAAGGTATATTTCTTGTTCTTTTATTTCACCTGTTTCACGGTTAATTAAACGCACCTTTACATGTAACCTTGTAGAATAAGTTGCGTCTCTTTCTTTAGCTTCTTCAACTGTGTATTTAGTTTTATCTTCCATATAGTAATCGAAAAACTCAAGAACTAAGTTACCAGAATAATCAACTATTGGTGAAATGTCTTTTAGAACTTCTCCTAATCCTTTCTCTACGAACCAATCGTAAGAATCTTTTTGAACCTTAATAAGGTTTGGCATTTCTACGAAATCACCAATTTTCGCAAACGTTTTACGTGTGCATTTTTCGTGTTTGATATCTTTTACCAAAACAATCACTCCTAAATAAGATTTTAAGCAGAATTTAAAATTTAAAGCACCTTAAAAATTAATTTTTAAATAGTGCTACCTTTGTGAATTAAATCTATATAAAAAGAAGTCCTACTCGAAATTAATTTTAACTCCTATAAAACCTCCCCTTCCTGCTCATTAAAAGCTTGATTTTACAGCATAAAATTAATTCAATTCCTCTTCTTTTTAAATTACGTAAACGGTAAAATGGGCAAAATACCCCTATACTATTTTAGTATACTTTAAAACAATGAGCTTGTCAATATTTTTATGCCTTTTTTATTCAAATTTTTAAGTCAATGAGAAGTCAATGGGGACGGAGATTTTTGGCTATTTTTTTATTTATTATATATTTTTCTTATTTTATCCTTACTAATTCCTAGCTCACAAGCAATTTTCCTAAATGATATTTTATATTTATCTTTTAACATAATTGTTAATTCTTTTAAATATGATTCCTCTTTCCTTAGTCTGGCTAAATCTATATGATTATTATGTAAGAATTCCATTAAAACTTTCTTACATGTCTCGTTATCATCTATATCAACATCCATAAAAATATAATCTTCTTTTATATTTGCATCTATCCTTCTATAATTAGAATATGGATAATCCTTTGCATTTTTACATATTCCTGCTACTACTGGATTGTTATAAATGTATTTTACACAATTGTACAAATGTTCTTCATTATAAATTCCTTCTGATTTAAATCTATCTCTGAATACATAACCAACTCTATTGTATTTTTTATTATAATATTTTGCATACCTAGTTCCTAACCTTTGCATATATTTACTGAGTTCTACAATCTCTTTTGTTTCAATAAGTATATGGGCATGATTATTCATTATACAGTATGCTAATATTCTTATATTTTGTTCCTTACTTAGTTCGTACATTATTTTAATATAATATTTTATATCTTCTTGATTTTCAAATATATAGCTTTTGTTAATACCTTGTGTTATAACATGAAAAAACGGTGTTTTAATATAATTTCTTGGATTTCTAGACATAATTTTTTTGACTCCTTAATTCTTTTTTGATAAAATAAAAAAATATAATATGATATAAATTTTACTTAATTATACCATACTATATTTTATTTTTTTGTCGAAACTTGCTATTTTTTTATTTTTTATTATAGTCAAAAATCTCCGTCCCCAATGGCTCCCAATGGCTTTCCCGTGGCTCCCAATAGCTTCAATGTCTAAAATCCTTCTCCTACTACTATTGATGCACGAGCTGGATGTTTTTGTTCATAATATGCTGGATATTGTTTGCTTACATACCACCCTTTGCCTGTTCCTCCATATGATATATCAGCAGCATATCCATAGTATGAAAACACAGAACCATTGTATGCTCTTACTATTCCAGCATAATCATTTACAGTGCATTCTCTAACACCATCATAACCATTCCATACATTTACCCTTTTTAGCCATGTATTCTCAATACTGCCATGCCAGCCATTAGTTTCCATTATCGCATCACCTTTTTTAGCTACATAATTTTCATTATATATATTTTTATATCTTTTTTGAGCGTTGTTATATACCCCTACCCATGAAAGAGTTCCTGCTGAAGTCCACTCTCCATTTATATTCATTACTACTCCACTTGCATTTCCAGTTGTTGTCTGTCCATTTTCAATTTTTTCTGGATTTCCATAGCTTGATGCTGAAAGTATTACTAAACCTCCATATTCTGTATTTTTTTGCATATGGCAATCTATATTATTTGCTTCACTACTTGCTAATAGTTGTCCATTAATTGTTTCTGTTAGCCCTAAACCGACCTCCTAGTTGTTCCATATTTCTTATTTGTGTCATCCATTCAGGTATAGATTTACTAGATATCTCTCCGCCGTTTGATTGTAGTATCGCATATGATTTATTTATTGTGCATATTGTTAATAATAGCAACATTACAAATAATATTATTAAAATTTTTTTAATTTGCATTTTGTTTTCCTTTCTTTTTACTTTAGTATTTTCTAATCTGTTAGTTGATATTTGCTTATCCAGTATCCTGTTAAATCATGTTCTAAATTATCTCCCCATTTAAAGGCTTCTGGTATTGTATATCCTATTGGAATTTCTGATGAAGTATTTTCTAAAAATAATACTTTTGATTTTTGAGTGGTTTGATCAAGCATATATGCATAACGTGGTATCCAAACAAAATAGTTTTTATATGTTTCTTCTATAATCTTTCCACCTTCAACTTTTCCATCTGTTACAACTATATTGGCCCACTGTGAATGAGTATAATTATACCAATTCTTTGGAGCTTCTCCATTTATTTTATTTCCTATTATTTCATTATCATTTTCATCATAATATACATAGTATGTTAGTTCTTTATTAAAACCATAATTTAATTCAGGTTCATTTACTTTGGCTGGAATTATCTGTTTTGTCATACTTCCTATTATGCTTCCATTTGAATCTAGTGCTGTTATATTTACTGTATTTGTTCCTTCAGATGTATTAGAAAATGTATAAGTTTCTGCTTCTGCACCTTCGTGTTCTATTTTTCCATTTATTGCGTATGTGTATTTAGCTATTTCTTTATTTGTAGATGTTTTAATATTTTTTACATTTATTCCTTTTTGGTTTGCTGTCATTAAATAGTCAAGAATATAATTGTTTCCTAAGTCTGACATTTGATATTTTGATACCCAATAGCCTGGTATTATAGTTGCATAATCTTTTACATCATCCCATCCAAATGCTTCTGGTATCTGATAGCCTTCACTACTTAGCTCATCCCATGTTGTTTTTTCTCCGAGTTACTACATCTATATATTCGTTATATGTGTTTATGAATTTTACATCCATTCTTTCATTTCCTGACACAGAATTTCGAGTATCTATTTTATAACAGTACCTTGGTATCCATACATAATAATTATCTACTCCTTCAGATTCGACATATATATTGGCCCAATTATTTTCCTTATAATTAAACCAATTTGCTGGTTCTTCTCCTGTAAGCCAATTTCCTGGGATTAAATTTCCAGCTTGATTTAAATACATATATCTTGTATTTTCTTTTATAAATCCTGTTGTCACATCTGGCTTATTTACATACATTCCATCTATTAGTACATATTCTCCTTTTATTCTTGGTATTTCATAATCTATTATATATGTTTTTTCTTCACCATTTGTAAATTCGACTTTTATCTCATATTGTTTTCTATCTTCCATTTTGTAGTCAAATGCAAATTTTGTTTTTCCTTTTGGCAATACTTCAATTGGCTCATTTGTATTTAAGTCTGTATATGTTACTTTTTCTAACCCATT
>CATNCV010000005.1 GCA_950096965.1 uncultured Clostridiaceae bacterium
TTTACTAAAGGCATTTTTCTCATTCTTGCCATTTTAGGCATCTGTTCATATACAGCCTTTGTCATATTTGTAGGAGATGGTTTTTCTATTTTTTTGTCTATTACAAAAATTTGTGTTAAAACTTTATTCTGTTCAATAAAATCTTGTGCTTGTATCATTTTCCCCATATTTTTACGATTGAAATAATATAATATTCCAAGTGCAATGATAACAATAACAAGTACTATAATTAATATGTCTAGCACAATCTTTCCTCCTCATTTATATTATTTTTGAACATCATAGCAGTTGTTTCTATTTTAGCATTATTTTTTGTTTTAGGAAATAGAAAAATAAATTTTTTATACTAATTTTATATTTTAATTTTTATGATTTTGTTTTGTAAAAATTATTATATAGATTTTTTGTAGAATTTATAAGATTAGTTTTGAAATTCATTTTATTACTTTATCACGTATTTAAAGTTTCTAATTTTTCAAAACTGCCCCTCTCTCCTACTCTGCCATTCTTTCTGAATGAATTGAATATTATCCAGCATTTAATTGAATGTGTAATCCATTATTTTTCATACCTTCCTTTAATATTAATTTACCTATTTCTGGTATGAATAGTTAAACTCATTTATAGTTATTAATATTCCTATATATGGTTTTAATTTTGTATTATAATCAATGTTTTCAACCTTTTCATCAAATTGCCTTAGATAATTTACATATTCTTTATCTGCTATATACCATTTTAACTTATTTTCTTTCATTTTTCGCTCCATATATATAAATTTAGGTGGTAAAGTTTCCTCTACCACCTCTTTTACATCCATTTTTTTCTGGAATGGTAAAACCTTCTTTATATGCCTATTTTTGACTGGAATAGTAAAACCACTTTATATGCCCATTTTTGACTGGAATGGTAAAACCGCTTTTATCATAACTGTAAATAAGTTATTCTGTCTTATTATATTCATTATACGCTATTTTTATTCTATTTGTCAATAGTTTCAGATTTTGATTTTTCTTATCTCTGCCTACTTATTGTAATTTCTCGAGATGATTATAATATTAAAATCATATACTTTTTAAATTACTTATAATCAATTTTTAGATTAAAATAGGAATTATATTTCAAATTCCTACTCTATCACTAATTTTGACTTCTAAATGGATGCTTTAATTTGTTTTTTATTTCTCCAGTAATTATTTTCACCCCAATATCATATACATTTTCTGCGTCAGCTTCTCTCAAATTAGCTTTTTTTGCAAGTCTTGAAGTATTTTATCTTTATTCATCTTTAATTGTAGTGTAGTTCTTCTTAAAATGCTATCAGCTTCCAGTTGCATTTTTTCTTTATATCATTTTTATTCTTCCAAAGGAACTATTTTTACATAATTATATCTATCATCAGTATCTCCTATTATTTTTATTCCTACTGTTTTAGACTTTAATTCATTATCTCTATATTCCCAATCATCAGATATACTATATAATTCTAAATACTGAGCATATTCCAATAATACTTTTTGTGTTATTTCAGAATATTCTGTTTTTACTGTATATGCTATAATTTTATTTGTTTCATTTTCTATTTCCATACTTGCAATAGCTTCATCTAAAGAATCTTGTGTGAATATTTTTACCTGCTTATACTGTATCTTTCCATTATCATAATCCCAAATTCTATATGTAATAAACTTTGATGAAAACTGATAAAAAAAATCTTGCCTTATAATGTTTTGTCTTATTAGTTCCCCAAATTTATTTAATGTGTAATCTATATTTTCATCATTAATTTGAATATTCACATCTCCTTCTGTTTCTTTTACTATTGTTGTTTCTGCTGCACTTACAATATCTGAAACTTGAACATTATATTTATCCATATTATATTTACTATATATTTTTTCTATTAACTTTACACTTTTTGCATTTTCATTTAAGGTGTGTATTTTTTTGCTTATCGTATATCTATCTGACAATATTTTTTTATCTTGTATGTTTGTTATTATTTTAGGAATGGCAAATGAGAGTATAGTAATTAATATAAGTGATATATATATCAAATTTATTTTATTCTTCAATATTTGCCACCTCCAGGTAAAATGATACACAAGTTCCCTTATTTAATTCACTTTCAATGATAAGTTTTGTATTATGAATTTTTGCGATTTTTTCACATATTGAAAGTCCAATACCATTTCTGCCATTTTCTCTTGCTCTTGCTTTATCTACCATATAAAAACTTTCTACTATTCTAGGTATTTCTTCTTTTGGTATTCCACATCCTTTATCTTCTACTGAAATTTTGTATTTATTTTTTTCATTTTTTCCTATTACTTTTATAATTTTATCCTTTGGGTTTGCTTTTTTACTGTTATCTATTAGATTTCTCAAACAATCTTCTAGTAATATTTTATCTGCCTTTATATATCCGTCTTCTATATCTATTTTCAGTTCTATATCTCCTAAACTTTCGTGTATGTCTTTATATAGATTATTCATAAACCATACTACATTTATGCTTTCTAATTTAATAGTTTCATTTGAGAGTTCCATTAAGTCCATTAATTTATGAGCTAAAGTTTCTAATCTTTTTGCCTCATTAAATATATAATTTGCAGACTTTATATTTGTTTCTTTATTATATTTTCCACTTTTCAAAATATCTGCATAACCTATAATAGATGTCATTGGATTCTTTAATTCATGTGTGAAGTTTGTAATAAAATCTTCTTTTTGTTCTACTGAAAGTTCTAATTCATTTATTTTATTTTCTATTGTTTCTATCATTTTATTAAAACTTTTGGCAAGTTCTCCAATTTCATCATTTGATTTTAAATTTACTCTCTCGTTATAATATCCTTTTGTTATTTTCTTACTCATTTCATTTAATTTTCTAATTGGTCTAGTTAAAAATACTGCTAACATACATATAACAATAGATGAAATTACAATAACTACAGTATCTACTTTATAAAAAAACTGAACCTGCCTATCTCTTTCTGTAAAAACATCTGTTATATCGTACCTACTAATAAGCATTACCCTTTGGCTATTTACCTCTACACTTGAAGATACTAATATATATTTTTGCTTTTCTATATCTTTTATAATGTATTTTACATCATTTGCTTTACTTAAAAAAGTTAAACTTTCTTCATCTATGTCAATGTTAGAATATATCTTTTCATTTTCTATATAAATTGATATTTTTTTATCATTTCCTAAATATGAAACAAGGCTGATTGCATAGCTACTTAATTTTTCTCTTGATATATTTCCATTTTTCTCAATATTAGTGGATATATTGTTTTCTATCCCATATCTTTCTAAGGTATGAGAATCTATACTTTGATTAATCGCTTTTTCAAATGAATATTTAAAATTACTTTTTATGATTACTATACCTGCAATAGAGAAAATAACTGAAATAATTGCTATAACAGATATAACTATTTTTACACCAAATTTCATTTATTCCCTCCTAAAAATATAGCCTACTCCATGAATTGTTTTAAGTCTATCATTTAAGTCTAGCTTTTTCCTTATTCTTTGTATATGAAGTGTTAATGTTTGAGAATCCAATTCTTCATCACTCCATACTTTCTCTAGTATATCTTCTCTTTTTAGTGCTTTATCTTGATTTTCATATAAATATATAAACAGATCAAATTCCTTTGGTGTTAGTTTTATTTCATTTCCTTGTTTTTTTATGATTCTACTTTCTAAATTAATTTGTATATCTCCTAATTCTATTTTTTTATGGCATCTTCTAATAACTGCATTTACTCTTGAAATTAGTTCTTCTACTTCAAATGGCTTAACAATATAGTCATCTGCTCCCATATCTAATCCTTTTGTTCTATCTTTAAGCCTACCTTTAGCTGTTATAAAAATAACAGGAAGTTCCATAGTTTTTGCATAATCTAGTAACTCATATCCATTAAATTTTGGTAGCATAATGTCAAGCAAAGCTAAATCATACTTGCCTGTTTCTATCAAATTTGCTCCTTTTTCTCCATCTAAAGCATAGTCTACTTCATAGCCTACATTTTTTAGTGCAATACTTATTAAGTCTACTATTGGGAATTCATCTTCTACTACCAAAATTCTATTCATAATTATAACTTACTCCTTCCTTAATATTTTTTTATAACTATATATTCCAATGGCACTTGGAATGGCTATATATAACCATTTTAAGTTTCCATCCATAAGTATTATTTTACTTAAATTTAGCATTTTATCTACACTTATTATATTTAAAAATTCAATATCTAACTTTGCTACTATTATAGGTATTAGCATTATTGTACTTGCGACTAATATAGTATAAGTTGTATTCTTTAATTTTAATGAGATCCATAATATAAATAATACTATACTAATAAACATTATAAATCTTACTACATAGCATATAATTGTAAAACCTAATATACTAATTCTAGAAGGTAAATTACCAAAGTATCTTAAACTTGTTATACTTGCTGTAATATTGTCAAATTCATATATTTGTCCTATTTTAATTATTTCTGGTATTATGCTAATCATAAAAATAATTAAGCCTGTAATTAAACAAACTATGATTTTTGCTTTTGTGGTTGCTGTTTTTCCTTTAGGTGTTGTATTTAATATCTTATTCATTCCAGTTTTATATTCCATTACAAAGATGACTGAAAAAGCTATTTCTGCCATAACAATTAAATAAACATCACTTTCTATAAAAGCATTTTTATTTACTCTTAATAATTCCTTATATCCTGTATCATAAACAAATTCTGCTTTTGGATTTTCTTTTATATGTTCATATTGTTCTATTATCCTCAAAAATATTTCTTCGCTACTTAAAATTTCATTATATGGTTCTTTGTATCTTATTGCTTCTTCTTTGCTTATTTCTCCATTTTGTACTTTTTCTTCTATATTCTCTATTGCAAGTTTTGCTTTTTCAAATTTCTCTTGTTCTTTGAGTATAATGCTTTCTTTTTCTTCTGTTAGTTTTCCACTAAATGTTTTCATATAATTTTTGTATATATTCTCACTAAAAGAAATATTTTTGTTTGCATTATTCATACTATATATTTGAAATGCTGTAAAAAGTAGAAGAATAATAAGTACCTTATTTATTATCATCATTTTATAAAGCTCACACCAAAAAATTTTTGTAAATATTTTAGGCTTAATTATTGTAATGCTTTTTAGTCTTTTTAATAAACGATTTTCTGTAAGTCCTAAATCTTTTCTTTTTGTAAAAATCAAACTATTTGCAAATCCAAATATGAACAATAATATTATAGCAAAAAATAGACTTAAATGTAATACATTTTGCATATTTCCCATAATATTTAGATTCATATATGTTTTATAGATACTATTTACTTCTATTAAATTTATAATATTAATTACTCTAAATACATTATATTTTGAAATGGGATCTATTGTTTTGTATAACAAAAAGCTAATACCAAAAATTAAAATTAAAGCAATGTAATTTGAAGCATTATTCTTTGCTAAATTAGAAACAAGTAATATCATGAGTGATACTATAAAAAATACAGCTATTTTTGTAATTAAGAATAAAGCAATATACCCACCTATACTTATTTGCAATGTGGAATAAATAAATGTATTTATGGATTGTAAGTTTGCACTTAAATCTCCATATCCTATTGTCATTCCATAATAAATAAAATTTATAGCATATAAAATTAGCGAAATAGCCAAAATTACAATAAACATTACAAATATTTTTGACAAGATTGTTTTGCATCTTCCGTTCTTTGTACTTTTAATAAGTGGAAATAAGTTCTTTTCTCTTTCTTCATATATGATGATAGTCGCTATTACAAATATCATAAGAACTATAAAAATATCTGTTATTCCCATTTTTGTAAAACTCTCAATTCCTTTTGATGGAATATAATGTACTTCTACATCAAGCATTTTCTCATAGTTTTTTGCTGTATCTTTTATGTTTTTATTTGAAAAGTCATCTTCTGATTCTTGGAAAACCCAAATTGTTTCTAGGTTATCTGCTTTTTCTAAAATTCCAGTAATAGTATTTTTATAGTTTTTACATTCATCATATTCTTTTTTGATTTCTTCAAAAAATTGGGATTCTTTTGTTTCATCTCCAGTATATTTATAAGTTCTGTTCTCGTATTCATTTATGTATTTATCATAAAGTTCTTTATTCTCACTTTTTAAATTTTCTGCAAATTCTCTTATATATTCACTCTCACTATTTTTATTATTTATTATATTCGTTATGATGCTAAAAGCATTGTTTCTTTCATATTCTCTACCTATTAGTTCTTCTTTTTCTGATTCTGGCAAGTCCTTTAGTTCTTCATTTAAGATTTTATATGCTGAATATGGAATCTCATCTTTTTTTACAATATTTCCAGTATAAATTAGTATTACAATATCTGCTAATATAAATGCTATTAATGTATATAAAAATAGTTTGCTTGTAAATATTTTTAAGAATTCATATTTAATAGTTCTATTCAAATTCTATTTTCCTCCTTATTCTCCAAAGATATTCATATATACATCTTCTAAATTTCCATTTTTCGCATATTTCTTTATTAATTTCTCTGGTGTATCTTTTTCTTTTAATACTCCATTTTTTAGAATAATAATTTCGTTTGCAATGTTTTCTATATCTGGAACTATATGTGTTGCAATTATAACTATTTTATCCTTTGCAAGTTCACTCATTAATTTTTTCACTCTAATTCTTTCTTTCGGATCTAGTCCTGCTGTTGGTTCATCAAAGATTAGTAGTTTTGGATTTCCTATAATGGCTGCTGCGATTAATAATCTTTGTTTCATTCCTCCAGAATACATTTCAATTTTTTTACTCAGTTCATCTTGTAAATTGACACTTTTACTTACTTTTTCAATTTGATTTTCTATATCTTCTTTTGGAATATCCTTTAATACTGCAATGTAATTTAAAAATCTCTTTGCTGTAAATCCATTGTATAAACCTTGTTGTTGTGGCATATATCCTAATATTTCTCTATATTTTGCGCCTAATACATTACTTTCTTGTCCGTTCCAGAGTATTTTTCCTATATCTGCATTTAAGTTATCTGTTATAATATTCATTAATGTACTTTTTCCTGCTCCATTTGGTCCGAAGTAATCCTACTAATCCATTTTCTAGTTTAAAATTTATATTATCAAGTGCCTTTTTTTCATTATAGCTTTTGCTTAAATTAATCACTTCTAACATACTTCTCTCCTTATATTTTTAAGTATTTTTCATACTTATATATTCTGGTTTTGAGTTCCAATAATCTTCTTTCTTTATTAATCCATAGTTTTCTTTTTCTATGTCTTGTTGCTTTGTACCTGCCCAAGTTGAATATTCTGCACCTAGTTCATATCCTGTTCTTACGAAGTAGAAATCTTTATTTTCAGCTAATATTTCTACCAAATATCTATTTTTATCAAATAGTTTAAATTCTTTGCTTTCTTTTGTTTCTAAGTCTATATAATACGCTTTATCTATTTTTGCTTCACTTCCTGTGTAATAGCAATATTGTAATTTGTTATCATATATTCCATTTAGACTTACTCCTCCTTTTGGTAAATCGCATAATGTTTGTTTTTGTTTTGTTTCTAAATCAATATACTCTATTTTTTGTCCTTTATCTGCTACAAAATAAACTTTACCATTTGCATATTGTATGCCATTTATATTTTTATTAACATCTTGATAAATTTCTGTTTCTGTCTTGTTAGATAAATCAAAAAGTTTTATTTTTTTAGTAGAATTTCTTAAATTTTCTAAGTCTTTATCATCATTGTTTAAAAATTTTTCTGGATCTTCCTTATATACAATTTCTTCCCAAACTATTTTTCCATTATATATTCCGAATAATACTTCTGTTTTTACTATTAAATATTGCTTCGTATTTTTTTGTTTCTAAGTTTATCTTTACTAAATCTCGATTTGTTTCCATTGATGTATAAGAAGATTTTGCAGTTTCTATTGATTTACTTTTTAAAAAGAATGTATATAAATTATTTCCTTCAAATATGAAACTTGAAGTAAGTTCTACTCCAGATGGACATTCAAATAGTTTTGTTTTATTTGTACCATCTAAATTCATTCTATATATGATAGGTGTCTGCCCTCCTGTTTGAGCCAAAGATGTGCTATCTTCTTCGAAATTTAGATTTACTGTTACTACACTTCCAGTGCCTGATATTAAGTATAAATAGTTATTATATACAAATAAGTCGTTTGATCCTGCCATATCTAAATATGAGCTACAATCTTCTGTATCATGTTTACAATTTGGCTTATTACACAAGTAAATTTCTTTTTTTGCAGAATAATCAAAATATTTTATGTTTTTGCTATTATCTTCATCTTTAATATAATAATAGCCTTTGTCAAAATTGCTTATTTTTCCTGGTTCAATATATACCATTTTTGCATTTGTATTGTTTGTATTAGAAGATATTATTTTGTTATCCTTTAATTCTCCCATAATTTTGTTACCTATTTTTGTTTTTTCTTCCTTAGGAATCAAAAGAAAGCCTATTCCTCCTAATAGAATGATTACAATAATTACTAAAGTCACTTTTTTTGACATGTTTTTTCCTCCTAAAATTTATAAATTAGCATAAAAAATTTCAATGCTAAATTTATTCTAGCATTGAAATATATCTAAAATATATCCAAATAATAAAAATTATAGTTATTATTATTAATAATCTCATTTGTTTTTTCTTGTTGTTATCTCATTCGCCTCTTTTTCCTAGGTTTTCTTTTTTTATATATAATTACGCCAATTATAACAATTGTTATTGATAATAAGAAGAATATTAGTAGATTATTATTTTTCTTTGCTTTAATGTTATCAGTATTAGTTTTATCTTCTATTGTTTGATTTGTGTTTGAATTTGTGTTTTCTATTTCATTGTTTATTTCATTGGTTATTGTATTTGTTTCTTGTTGTCCTTCTTCTAATATTGTATTCGTTTCTTCTTTAGGTGTATTTGGCTTTTGGTTTTCACTAGGTGTTGGCTTTGTATTTGGTTTTTGGTCTTCACTAGGTGTTGGTATTGTACCTGGATTTTGGCTTTCTTCTGCAAGTGTTATATTTTTAGATACATTTTTTATTTCAGCTGGTGCAGTTCCATCTGCAACAATAATGTTTTTTAATGATATTGTTGTATCTTTTTTGTCTGTTTTATTTGCTATAAAAGTAATTTTAAGAATTGTTTCATCATTTTTTGCTAATCCTTTTTTATCAATTACAAATTTTCCATTTGCTTCATTATAAGATAAATTTTTAATTGGTGTGTCCCAACTATTTTGACCTTCAAATTTTGATAAAGTTAAACAATCTTTTTCATATTCTAATGTTCCTTCTATTGCTATAATACCTCTCTCAGATTGTATATTTGACAGGTATATATCTATGGTAAATTCTTTACCTTTTTCAATTTTTTCTTCTTTAGTTTGTATAGATATATTACAATGAGGCTTTGCATATACATTAACAGTAAAAACAACCATCATTAATAACATTACTATACTTAATTTTACTATTCTTTTCATAACTTCTCCTCAATTTTATATATTTAAATTCTAGATATCCAAAATTTATTTTAACTCTGGATATCCTTTATTATTTATACTATTTAGATTCCAAATTGTTTCATCAAATCCTAAATTCTTATAAAATTCTTTATTCAAATTCTGTCTTGAAATAGTGTCTAAGTGTCCAGCTGTATTAGCGTTAACACGACTTGAACCAATTTCTTCTGTTACTTCATAACAATTATTTAGACATGCTTTTACTTGTGCTTCTGTTGTGCCTGTAAATTTATATGGTACTAATTCATTTCCACTAGTATCTGTATATCCTGTCATATTTCCGAAAGCTATACTACTATTTACTTTTGGAGTATTATAAATATTTCCTATCATAGAACCATTAAATACACTATTTGCTAAATTTGAATATGTATTACTTGTTTTTGTTATTGCTACATCTGTTATAACATTTTCTATTGTTCCACCTTGTTGCATTGCACCTACTAGCCCTCCATTTTCTGTTGATGTAACATTTAAAGTTCCTTGTACATATACATTTTTAATTAGTCCTCCATATTTTCTACCTGCAAAAGTTGATACATATACTCCAGTTCCTGTTACATTTGCATTTTTTACAGATATATTTTCAAATACAGAATTTGCATTTTCTCTTCCATCCATTCCTGTTATTACTGCTACATTGTTTCTTCCAGATAGAGTAATATTGTTAAATTTCATATTCTTAAATGTAGCTGTATAAGTTTCTTGTGCAAAGGCTACAACAAAGTCACCATTTCCTCTACCTGCACTTGTATTTGTAAAGTTGCTAATATTTAAGTTTTCTACTGTTCCTCTAAAGTTTGCAAATAAGCTTAAATTTGTTAAGTTTGAAATTGTATGTCCATTTCCATTTATTTTTCCTGTAAATATTCCTGTTATAACAGCATTTGTTGTAGCAGTATATCCTGTAAAGTCTATATCGCTTGTTAACTCAAATAGTCCTCCTGTTTCTGAACTTATTTTCTCTACAAATTCATCTTTGTTTGAAATTTTTGTAACCAAACGCTCTACAGTACAATCTCTAGTAATTACATTACTAATAGCTCCACCAATTAAACTTAAATCATTTTTATTGCCTAAGTATATTTTTAAACCAGTTACATCAATTTTTTCTGCAGTACTAGATTCTATTTTATAAGCTAAAGCTCCTGCATTTGTAATTTTTCTTGGAATATCTGTATTTTCCATAATAAGATTTCCAACATAACCATATCTAATTTTATTAAATACTGGTATTTTATTACCAATTATTTTATGTCCATTTCCATCCAGTCTACCCATAAATGTTTGTGTTACATTAGTTGTCATTTCTGAGAAATCAATGTCATTATCTAGTACATAGTAACCATAAGGTTTACTATTAATTTTTTCTACTAATTCTTGTGCTGTTTGTATATGTGTTACTTCAACATCTGTTCCAAGTGGGTCAGCCACAAAGTCATTTGTAGCACTCTTTAAGTAATGATAATATATCTTTCTAAGATTTGTTCTTTGAGATATATTTCTATCTCCATTATTAGCATCATTTGTTAATGCTTCCGTAAATCTGTCTATCATGTATTGAACATCTATATATTTATTATTATTAATATTTTCTTCAACTGTTGCATATCTACTCATTTTATATTGTTTCCAGTCCATTTCAGTACCAGTTACCATTTTAGTAATTTTCTTAATTGCATCTAAGTCATTAGCAGATGCTCTACTACCATAAGTAACATATCCATCAACTCCAGCATAACCTAACATTTCAAAGAAATTACGTTTAGTAGAGAATGCATCAGCATATCCACCATCTAAATGACCTAAAAACCAACGGTTTACCCATACAGATTCAAATCCATAATCGTTACTACCAAGTCCATTAATTACAGATAATCCTCTTACACTTACTCCCCAAGCATTATTTGGTCTTAGCACAATTCTATTATCATATAAAGCTTCTAATGATGTTAAATTCATAGCAGTAGCTTGCGCTGTCGTAATTCCTCCCCAAGAAGTCCAACCAGCAGATATATTCATTCTTGTTGCAATCTTTGCTTGTTGTTCTGGTGTTAATTTAATAAATGCTTTTCCTTCAATATAATCTAGTAAGTCTAGTGCATTTTGTTGTCCTTTATAATAATTTTCTAATTTTTCCCTTGTATTAATTCTCTCAGGAGTTAGATTTTGAGTCGCATTACCTTCTTTATTCAAATAGAAAGATGTATTAAAGTAATATGGTCCAACATCTTGAATAAGATTGTTTTCACTCCAATTAGCATATTGTTGAACATTACCTTCTGTAAGTGTTTCAAGTTGCACTCTAGCACCACGTTGATATAACATTATTTTATCATATAAAGCGTGTTCAAATTCGTGTGTCCAAGTATCAAAATTAGTAAGTCCTGGTCTTGCTTGGAACCATAAGAATCCAGCAGTATTACCTACACCAGCTGAGCTACCACCTGGTTGCCATAGTCCTAAAACTTCACTAAAGTTTTTAAAGAATGGCTGCTCTTGACCAACTTTTCCTTGGGTATAAACTGGAACAATTTTTCCTGTTGGTATTCCTAATATAGTTTGCTCTTTATAAGCTGTAATTGCTTTTGTACAATCATAAACCATAATGCAATATCTATTCCATTTAGCTGCATCAAATGAGTCTGCTAAGGTAGCAAAATGTCTTTTAACAAGGTTAAGATGATTATTAACTTTGCTTAAAACCTCTGCCTTTCCAGCAGCAGTTTGAGGATCTTTATGATATAACTGTTGAGCTCCAAATTGTAACTGGGCAGGTCCAGATATCATATAGGCTGAATTACTAGGTAAAGTAATAACTGGTAATATCATTCTTTCATTCTTTTTAAGTTGATACCAACCACGATATAGTACCTCAGGTTTATTTTCTACTCCAAACTCGGCTAATATATTTCTAGTGCCAAAGTATGTAGTAAACCAGTCATTTACATCTTCATATCCACCAATATTAGTAATAATGCTATCTAGGAATTGACCTATATTTGTACTTACTGTGTATTTTTTTATATTACTTGCATAAAATTTATTAGTTGCATTTACTCCAATATTTCCTGTTATTACTTCATTTGCTAAATTATCAATTGTCATAGTATCTTTATACATTTGTCCTTGGAACAACATAATATCTGATACTTTTGCTCCTGCAATTTCAAAGCCATACCATCTATCATAATATGTATATCCATATATCCATTTATTGATTTTTCCACTATCTATTAATTCTTTTTGTATTTTATCAATTAATACACTATTATTGATATTTAATACACTTTCTTCAGCATTTTGTAAAAATTGAAGTGCTATATTTTCTGCTTGTGTTTTTAATATTCCATTGAAGTGGTCTTTATATAATCTACTATCTGCAGCTTGTGTAAGTGTATCTAATGTTGCTGTATAATCTACATTTTTAATGTAATCTGCTAAAGTTTTTACTATACTTGCTTCTTCTTGTACAACATATTTTCCAAATGCATATCTTAATTTAGTATCTTTTATTTTGTATATTGCTACATTTTGTTTAAATTCTTCAAAGGTTACTTCATATTCTTTTACTGTGTAATCTTCAAATACTACTTTAATACTTGTAATTTTGCTATTGTCTTTTGAAGTTAGGTAGGTTACTAATTTGTTTTCAGCAAATGGCAATATATGTTTAATTGTTTTTGTATTTAATATATCATCAGTTGCAACTGTTCCTCCATCTACTACTAAATATTTTGCATCATAATATGGCATTAATTTTTGTAAGTTGTGATATGTAATAAGTTTTGTTGTTTTAAATCCTGAAGTATCCTTTATTCTATTATATTCTGGAATATATAAATTACTATTAGTGTTCTCTTCTGGTTTTTCTGAAACTTCTTTATTTGGATCATCGTTTTTTAAGTGTGGTAATTTATCATAAGCTACATCTTCTAAATTCCAAATGTTTTCATCAAAGTTTGCACTATCTTTCAAAAAATCTTTAGTAAAGTTATTTTTTGATACTGCTTTTACTATATTACCTGATATATTAGAAATTAGTGTTGATTCTTCTAATTCATAATTATTTGTAGAGGTTCTATCAACATTTGTACCATATACTTTATTTATTACTGTACCTGTAGCTAAACTTACATTATTTTTCAAAATTGTATTTGTACTTTGTGATAATCCTAAAATACCACCATTTAGTCTAGGTCCACCACCAGTCCAATTAAATTGTACTTTAGAAATACAATTTTCAATAGTAATTGGTACTGTACCATATGCATGTCCTAAAATACCACCTATTCCATTACCATCTTTACTTTGGGTTGAATCTATTGTTCCTTCTACATAGCAGTTTTTAATTGTTCCTCCTGACATATATCCTGCAATAGCAGAAACTCTTATATGTCCAGATGTTGTTATTTTAAAGTTTGTTACACTACATTTTTCTATAGTACATGCTGCTTGTAAGTTTCCTATCATACCAGCACATTCATTATTACCTGTTGACATATCTAGTCCTTTGATATGTACATTTGTAATAGTTGTATTTTGTGCAGTATTTGCAATACTACCTTTACTTGTACCTCCTATTAATGTTACATTTTCAAAAATAAGATTTTCAATTGTTGCACTATCAAGAGTATCAAATAATGGTTTATTTAAATTAAATATTTTATGTCCATTTCCATTTAATGTACCACTGAATGTTGAAATGAGTCCACTACCTGCTGTTTTTATAAATGATGCATCATAATCTTGAGTTAGTTCGAATTTTCCTGTTGGATTTGCTTCTATTTCTGCAATTAATGTGTCTATACTTTTATTTTGGAATACTCCATCATGACATTCTTTGCTATATGTTACTTTTAACGCATTTTGCTTTCTTCCATTATTATATTGAATCACATTATCATATTTTAGAATAAAGTTTAATGTACCATTTTCTGTTATTTCATATTCTTCTATTTCAGCATAAAATAATGGCATTCCCTTTGTTCTTACTTTTACAATATATTTGCTTAAGTCTGATAAGTCAGCTTCTGTTATGCTTGTAACTTCTAATATACTGCCTTGCTTATATAAGCCAATTCCTATAATGTCCTTTATTTCAAAGAAGCGCTCTGGGCTAATATTAATTACTTCTGATAATAATTCTTGTTCTTCATATTCATTATCACCTGTTGTAATTTGGTTTGTATCTAAGTCATAATCTGCAATTATTTTCACTTGATACTCTTCATCAAGTCCTTTTGGGAATGTGATTTCACTAGAGTTTTTATTAAAGTTCTCTTCTTTTACTTTTTCACCATTTTCATCTAGTATAATTATTTTACCACCAGTAATTGTTTCTTCTGTATCATTTACTGTAAAACTTACATGAATTGTATTATCATCAGTTTCTTCATATCCAAAATCTGAAACAGTTGGTCTTAGTTTTAAAATTCCTACTCTTATTTGGTTGTTTTGTGTTAATTCAATTTCCTTTGTATTATTTAGTATTAACTTCTCTATTGTAACTGTTTTTGGTCCAAAAGTAGAAATTACAGGTATATTTGTTTTGTAAGTATTTTCTTGTCTTTCAAGTTCATACTGCTTACCATTAATTACTGCATAAGTAGGATAGAATTCGGTTTTATTTGTACTATCAAAACTTATTGTTACTTCTTGTCCTCTTTCAAAATATTTTGTTTCCTTTTCTTGGTTATATGTTTTGATATTACTTATTGTAATCTCATAATCTCCAATTAATTGAATTGGTCTAGTTCTAAATATTTCATTTTCTACATAATTTTGATTTGTTTCTTCCTCAAGTTTACCACTATCTCTATCATATGTCATTTTTGCTACTAATGTATATTGTGTATTTAGTTCAATATTGTCTATTTCAAATGTAACTTCTTCTGCATTAAATGTTTTTGTTGCTACAATTTTACTATCACTATTTCTAACTAATTCTGCTACCCCTGCTATAAATGCATTATCTGGGTCTACTATATTAGCAGTTAGTTTTACAGTTTTATTTTCTATATCATCAACTTGTGAAAATGCTTCACTAGTTGGCTTATCTTTTAATACATCTACTTGCACATTATGGTGTACACTACAAGATAGTCCATTTTCAAATGTGAAGTCAGTTGTTTCTATATCTAATATTCCAGCTTGTTGTCCTACATTTAATGTTACTGAATATGTTATATTTTCATCATTATCAATATGTTTTGTTGCTATACATTTTAAGTTATTTATTGTAATATGTGTTATATCTAGGTCTTCTTTATTTGTTAATACTTTATATGTTAATGTAATATTTTCTCCTTTTTCAGGATACTTTTTAGAAACTTCTATATTTTCTATATGAACAGTTGGCGCTACTTCTATTCTTTCTTCTGATAGTAATTCATTTGTATGTACATAACTTTCATCATTTTCATATAAGTCATAACTTGCAAATACTTTAACTTTATAAATACTTGTTACTATTTCTTCATTAATATTTAGTACTGTATTGATGTAATAAGTATTTTTTAGTTCTTCTTCTTCTGATTCTTTTACTAAGTTTCCTTCTGTTAATCTTTCTATTAAGTCTTTACTTGTTATTTCATTATCTTTTTCATCATATAATTTAAGAGCAAGATTTGTGATAGCTCTATTAAGGTCTTTTATATAAAGATGTACTTGAACAGAACTTTCTTGTTTACTTTCATTGCTTCTACTTCTTACAACAATTGGAGCATTTTTAATTATTTTTACTGCCTTCATTTTATTTACATCAAATGTTTTACCATTTTCTAATATTACTTTTTCGATATTAATAGTTTGCTCTCCTATTGTATCAAATCCATCTATAAATGTTACATATGTGTTTTCGTCATCTTCTAAGTCATATGTCTTTCCATTAATTACTGCTGTTTTTGGCACATATTGTGTTATGTTTGTACTGTCAAATTTTACTATAATTTTATTTCCCATAGTAAATTCTTCTGAGTCTTTTACATCTTCATTATCTTGATAGGTTTTTATATTAGATAATTCAAATTTATAATCTAATATTAAACTTAATTCTTTTTCTATTGTATCTGTTCCAATAGTTTCCCCTTCTTGCTCTATACCTCCTGTTGCTAATTCATATTGAATACATAACATTATTTTATATTTTTTATTTTCTTCTACTTTTACATTAATATGATTTGAATCAATTTGTAAACTTCCTGTTTTAATATATTCTGTCACATCATCTTGACTTTTATTTTCTACATTTTCTTCTATAATTCTATATGTTCCTGATTGGAATGACTGGTCTTGGTCTGTTAAATTAAAAGATATATTTAATTCTGTTTTTTCAATATCTTCTTCTACAGTCCAGTTTTCAACTTGGGGTTTTGTTTTTAATACCTCTACTTTTATTACATTATCTATTTTAATTTCTTTTTCATTTGTTAAAATTGCTTTTTCAAATCTGTAATCTTTTACTCCACTTGTATCTCCTACATTTAAAGTAATTTCGTATTTACCTTCATTTGACTCATTTTTTTCTAAGTCATATTCTTTTCCATTAATTATAACTTTTTTTATGATTTCTCCATAACTAACATCTGCATTAAAAGTTAATTTTATATTTTCTTTTTTATTTGGGTAGTAATTATCTACTTCTATATCTCTTAATGTCACTTCATATTCTAGTGTTTTTTCTACTTTTTGTATTAAAAGTGTTAAGTCTGTTATGGTTATTTCTCCATCACCATTCATGTCTGCATTTTTTAGTTTATCTTCTGGTAATTGTTTTGAATTAATTAAGTGTAATTGTAATAAACTAACATCTGCATAATCTACTTCACCATCACCATTTAGGTCGCCTTTATTAATATAAGTTGCATAAATTACTCCTAAAAATATTAACAAGAATATTGGTATACTAATACATACTTTAAATAAAAATTTATTTTTAGCTATTTTATTTTTTACAGTTTTTTTCATATATTAGTTTCATCTCCCTTTTCTATATTTTACTGCTTCTAATTCAACTTAAATAAATCTATTAATATTAATTTTATTTGTGCTATGTCATTAATTGTAATTTGTCCATCACCATCAACATCAGCTGCTTTTGCACTAATACCAGTTAGTGATTTATTACCAATTAAGTGTAATTTTCCTTGCGCTAAGTCATTTATTGTAATTTTTGTATCTTTATCTATATCTCCTATTACTATTAGGGTATAATTTAAAGTGCTTCCAACTTTTAGCTTAGTTCCTGTTGATATAACATCACTTTCTTTTAGAGTATTACCATCTTCATCTGTAAATATCATTTGCTTTGTTGTAGTTACATATTGTTTAAATGTTGCAACTGTTGTTTCTGGTAATATTCTTTCAATATAACCATCTTCTATTATATATTTGTTTGATGTAATTTTATCTGGTTCATCTGGATTTGGTAGTTGATCTTTAATAATATCTAAGTCTAATACTGCATCTTCCATTAATAAGTCTTCTTTTCCTTCTGATGTAAGAATTTGACTAAGTCTTATTTGCGTTTTTGCTGGTTCAATTTGATTTTTTACTTTAATTTTAAGTTGCAAAATATCTTCAGCCTTTTTACTTCCTGCTTTTTTTATTGCAATAAACTCTTTAGTTTCAGTATTGTATTTAAGTTCTTCCCAATCATTTACTGTTGTAAAATTATTTATTGTTACTTTCTCAAATATTTCTTCATCATATTCTAAAGTTGCCTTAAATGCATTAATCCCCTTAACAATTTGATTATATTTATCAAATTTAAGAGTAACTAAAACTTCTTGTCCAGCTTTTAGATCACTTACTGAACTTATTAATTTGGCCTCTATCTTATCTGTTTTTGTTATTGCCAAGATTGTAGTTGCTATTGAACTAAAAATAATTAATCCTATTATATACATTATTCTTTTTTTCATATTTTCCTCCCCTTTTTACTATGTACATTTTCTTGTTTTTAAGACTTTTTATTCATAATTCTACATAATGATTATAACATTTCTTTTTATCTTTTTCAATGTTTTTTTATTTCTAAGTTTCGTTTTTTTATGAAAATAATTTTTTTAATTTGAACATTCCATAAATCAATTTTTGCTTTATTCTTTGATGTATTTTTATATAAATTTCATAAATATTTTACTGTTTTTTCAAAGAAAACAAAAAATTGTACACATTAAAAAAACTGTTGATAAAGTATATAAAAATGCTTTATCAACAGTCTAGCATCAAAATATAAGTATATTCTTATATTTTGATATATTCTTAATATTTAACATATTGTTTATGAAATTCTATAAAAGACTCTTTTGAAGAAAAGTTTAAAATTTCCCCATACTTTTTCACCATAAGTTGAATTAGTGCCATGCTTCTGGCCTGACAATTTGTACTAACTTCTGGGTCTAACGCTACATCAGTAAAGTACCTATATTTTAGTATCTCCTGTAAGTTCTCTTTAGTTAATATTTGCTTTGCAGCCTCAATATATATATAGTCATAAAATGCTGTTTTAGGAACTGTAGGCCATATTTCTCCATCCAAAATATATTTTATAACTTTTCCAGAATTAAATTTGCGTGGGTCCTTTTTTACTTCTAATGGTTTCATATAAGTCCAGTCTTCATAGGGGCCTCCTTTTTCAAAAACTTTAGCTGCTTGAAATATGCATTCTAAGCAACTTCCCCTATAAGGAATCCGAAATGCACTCAAACTCTTTCCTAATGCATTATCGGAATATGAACTTACTTCTAAAAAAGCTTCATCTTTCATAAATACTTTTAATAGTTCGAAGATTTCAGAATTTTTATTTGTAATAGGATTAATAAAAATATCTGTTTCAGTTACTTTTCCTGTTTCGGTAGTAAACGCAGTTCTTCTAATTTTTGAATATGCATTAATTGTTTGCATAGTCTTTTCCTCCTTAAAATAATTATTTTACTTAGGACATTATAAGTTATTTGGGTATTATACTACTTTTTCTATAGAGTGTCAAATACTTATGTAATATTGACATTTTATGTTTATTAATTTATAATTAAGTATGTAACTATTTTTTAATGTTAGAATACAGATTTTATTCTAATTCTTTATGGAGGGAATATCATATGGAAGATATGCTATTTATGCAAAATAGTGATACTGCTAAAGAGCTTTTAAGCTTGGGGTATAAAACAGATTATGATCATCATATTCATACAAAATATTCTGATGGTTCTTTTTCGCTAAAAGAAATTATTAAATTTGCAAAAGTAACTCAGTTAAAAAGGATTGTTATTACAGATCACAATAATATTTTAGAGGGTTCTAATGAATTAGAAACGATTTCTAAAAAGGAATTGGGCTCACTAAAAGTTTTTGTAGGAGCTGAAATTGCTTGCAAAGTTTTAGATCAAAAAACTGGTATGTACATTCCAATTGAGTTACTTTATTATGGACCTAATCCCAAAAATGTACAGGCCTTTATTGATAAGTATAATTATAGTATGGTACCTCAAAATGAACAACTTCAGTTCTTAATTAAACAATGTGAAAAATACAATTTAAAGCATTCTGAAGGTTTACAGGTACCAAAAGGGATGTTTGCTACTGAGTATTTATGTAAGGATTTAATAAAATATCCTGAAAATAAAGCTTTTTTTGATTCTACATATCCAATTGTATATTCAACTCCGAAGTTGTTCTTTAAAAAGTTTTGCATTCATCCTAGTAGTGATTTCTATATTGATACTACTAAGAATTTACCAATGGCAAAAGACGTTGCAAATATGGCTCTTGCAAATGGTGGAATTACAATTGTTGCCCATCCTTGTTTATATATTTATGAAACTAAAGATGAAGTTTTATCATTTTTGGGATATATTAGGGAAACAACTAGAGCAGCTGGAATAGAGGTATTCCATTCTTCCCATACATTTGAGCAAAGAAACTATTTGTATCAATTTGCAAAACAATATAACCTTTTAATAGGTGGAGGTAGTGATTTTCATTCTGGTCCACAAACAGTTGTTGGATTTGGAAGAACAGATCAAATACTTTCTTTATCTGGTCATGACTTTGACTGGATTGAAGATATTTTTATAATCTGATATTTATTAAATACAAGTTTTATATGTCAATAAAAATCCTAATGAAGTTTTAAGAAATTTCATTAGGATTTTTTATTTATGTGTCAATTTCCCCTATCCCTTTTGTTACACTTTTTTTGCAGTCTCTTTTATACCTATAATTGAAAGCTTTAAAATATTTTTATGTTATAGATGTTAATCTTTCTTTAGCACTATACAGCCTAGCTAAGGTTTTAATGATAAAATTGCATTTTTCGTAAAAACATTGCACAAAATTTTTCTTAAAACTATTTCTTTTACTATATATTTATTATATAATAAATGCTATAATTATTAAAATAGATTATATATGGAGTGTGATTTTTAATGATTAATCGTGAAGATAACCCTGAATTTGTTAATTCTTTTTTAGACTATTCTATTACTATATTAAATAAATCCCCTAACTCTGTTAAGGAATATAATTATGACCTTGCTATGTTTCTTAAATATATGAAAATTCATTTTAAAATGACAGATGAAAGTGACTTTAATAAAATTAGTATTAATGATTTTGACGTTAGTTACCTAAATAAAATTACTTTAAATGATATACATGCCTTTGTTTCTTATTTGGCAACTAATAATCATAGTAGACCTGCTACTCGTGCTAGAAAGATATCTACTATTCGTATATTTTTTAAATATTTGTCTCAAAAAACGGACCTTATTGAAGTAAACCCCGCACAAAACTTAGAAACTCCAAAACAAGAAAAAAGGATGCCTAAGTATTTGTCTTTAGAGGATAGTAAAAAATTGTTAGATATTTCATGTAGTGAAGACAATAGAAATAAAGAACGTGATTTTGCAATAATTACTTTATTTTTAAATTGTGGTATGCGTTTGTCTGAACTTGTTGGTATTAATATTAAAGATATTATTTTTAGCGAATGTAAAATGACAGTTATAGGTAAAGGTAATAAAGAACGTACTATTTATTTGAATAAAGCTTGTATGAGTGCAATTAATGCTTATTTAAATGTGAGGCCTAAAGAAGGTATTAAATACGACTCTAAAAATGCATTATTTTTAAGCGAAAGGCGTGAAAGAATTAGTAATAGAACTGTTCAATATATTGTAAAACAAGAACTTTTAAAGGCAGGTTTAGATATTACTAAATATTCTGTACATAAACTAAGACATACTGCTGCAACTCTTATGTATCAGTATGGGCAAGTTGATATTAGAGCTTTGCAAGAGCTGTTAGGACATGCTAGTATTTCTACTACTGAAATATATACTCATGTTAATAATGAACAAGTTAGAAATGCTGTTGAAAGTAACCCTTTAGCAAATATGTAATTAGTTCTTAAAATGAAATATTATTTTAAGAAAAGTCTATGCTTTTTTAAAGAGTATAAGGATTTAAAGATATTTCATAGAGATGGCGGGCGATTGTTAATCGCCCCTACATCTTAAAGGTCGTTTTTTCTTGTTGAAATAAGTTATAGAATTATTCATATACTGGAATTTCTATTTTTTGCCCCTCATAAATATAACTACTGTTTAAATTATTTTTATACTTTATATCTTCTACAATTTGCCCTACTTTTTTATTTTTGTAGTATTCATTTGTGTTTTGCTCTAAAACTGCAATATCCCATAATGTATCCCCACTTGATATATATAGTATTTTAGTTTTGATTTCTACATGCGAAAAGCTATGTTTGGTTAATAATATTGTAAATATCATTATTAATGCTAATATTGATACTGATAGTATAAATTTTTTTCTATTTTTTATTTTCATATTAGTTCCTCCTAAATTACAAACATTGTTTTGCATTTACAAATATATAATAACCGAACATTTTTTCTTTGTCAATACTTTTTAAGAAAAAATGTTTGTTTTTTATTATTGTAGTTACTATTCACATTTAAAATTGATTTTTCCTATTCAAGAAC
The DNA here is from genome assembly GCA_950096965.1 of uncultured Clostridiaceae bacterium. Classification (GTDB taxonomy): domain Bacteria; phylum Bacillota; class Clostridia; order TANB77; family CAG-508; genus UMGS1663. Next base: position 22,630 of record CATNCV010000005.1, read on the forward strand.
AAAAATTGCTTTGCCACACAGGTTACTCTTTAGTAACAGCACCTACAATGCGAGATATATTGCTAAAAGTTGACTTCTCTTATACTATAACAAATGAACACTGTAATGTCTTGTACTAAGAGATATTCCAACAAAGAGTGTTCTTATAATTTCAAATTAGAATAGCGTATTTTTTAGTGTATAAAAATAGAAATAGAGAAAGCCTATTTATATAATTATAATAAACTTTCTCTATTTGTATTAAATTTTTTCATAGTAACTTGAAAATAAATTTTTGCATTTTTGGTTACATTATTTAATCTATATTAATTAACTCATATTCTCTAGTTCCAAACCCTAACTTAGTTGCTACTTCTATTGTATGAATTCCATATTAATGTTACATATTATTTAGAATTCAATCAAAATTGTAAACTAAATTATTTTTGCTCCAAAAGGTGCTAACGATAATTTTGCTATTTTGAAGAATTGTAACCCAAATGGAATTCCTACTATTGTTATACACCAAATACATCCAAAAAGTAAATTTTCTAATGCCATTGGAATTCCAAAGAATATTATCCAAATTACATTAGCTATAAATGAAGGAATTCCTCCACCATATTCTATGTCTTTTCCAAATGGTGCAAATGATAATACTGCAAATTTAAAGCATTGTGTGCCATATGGTATTCCAACTATTGTAATACACCATAGTAGTCCCGATATAAACCAAGAAAGACCACTTAAAAAGCCTCCAAAGATAAACCATAGTAAATTGCCTAAAAAATTCATAATATTATCCTCCTTCTTTATTACATTATTTATTGTGCAATCTTCGCTTTACATTAGTTAATCAACTATTGCATTTATAATATTAAATTATTTTGTAACCATATTTATTAATATTGTAATTATATTATAACTTATTTTTTCAATATTTCATATTGATTTATCTTACATAAGTCTTACATTTTTGTAAGATTAGAAAAATCTTTTTTCTCTATAAACTACTATTATTTTTCGCTCAGTTCTTCCCATTCCATCATCTTTGCTTCAATCTCTTCTTCTACCCTCGTTATTTCATCTTGAAGCTCTTTTAATTGCATATAATCAGTACAAATTTCTTCACTTTGCATTTTCTCTTTTAATAATTTTATTTCATTTTCTTTTTGTTCAATTTCTAATTCTAGCTTATTAATTTTATTTTTTCTTTTTGTTTCTTCTTTCTTTTGAAAGTACTCGTTATTGGTATTTTTCTTCTTATGGTTAGATGATTTTTCTTCTGTCATACTTTCATCATTTTTCTCTTCTTTATTCCTTCTATATTCTTCATAGTTTCCATCAAAATAAACTACTCCTTGTGGTTCAAAGGCAAGTATTGAGTCTGCTATTTTATTTACGAAGTATCTATCATGAGAAACAAATATTAGGGTTCCTTTATATTCTTTTAGTATATTTTCTAGGCTTACTTTTCCTAAAATATCCATGTGGTTGGTAGGCTCATCTAGTAATAATAAATTTGCCTGTTTCTTAAATATTTTGCAAAGCTGAAGTCTTACCTTTTCTCCTCCTGATAGAACTTTTATTTCTTTGAAAACATCCTCACCTGAAAATAGAAATGCACCTAAGGCTTGTCTTATTTGCGTTATTGTTAAATGTGGGAATTCATTATAAAAATCATCTAATATGGTATTATTTATGTTTAGAAATTCCATTTGTTGGTCAAAATATTCTTTTTCTACATGGTAACCATATTCATAATTTCCACTTATTTTTGGCATAAAGCCCATTAATGTTTTTAGTAGTGTAGATTTTCCCTTTCCATTTTCTCCAATTATAGCTAGTTTTTGCCCTTTATATAACTCAAATGATACTTCTGCAAGTGGCTTTTCATTATATCCTATTTGTAGTTTCTGTGCTGATACTACTAAATTTCCACTTTCTATTTTGATATCAAAATTTGTATGAAAGGTTTTTAAATCATATTGATTTGGCTGGTCTATTATTGCCATTTGCTCTATCTTTTTTAGTTTTGATAATGCCATTTTTGCTTTTGTGGGCTTATATCTAAACCTATCTGCAATTTCTTTTAATCTTTTTATTTCTTTTTGTTGATATTCATAATCTTTTAATTGTTTTTCGTAGTGTTCTTTCTTTTGTATTTCAAATGCTGAATAATTTCCTTTATATTCTGTTATAGAAGCATATTCTATTTCATAGACTTTATTAACAATTTTATCTAAAAACATTCTATCGTGTGAAACAATTACAACTGCTTTTGGGTAGTTTTTCAAATAGCTTTCTAACCATTCAATAGTGCTTATATCTAGGTGGTTGGTAGGTTCATCTAATAATAAAATATCTGGCTTACTTAATAGTAATTTTAGAAAAGCTATTTTTGTTTTTTGTCCTCCTGAAAATTCGTTAATTTTTTTATGCTTATCTTGCTCTGCAAATCCAAACTTTTTTATGGCTATTTCATATTCTTTTTTATATGTATATCCACCTATTCTTTCATATTCTTCTAAGCATTTACTGTATTCTTTTATTTTCTTCTCATCACTGTTTATTTGAAGTTGTTCTTGTATATTGTTTATTTTTTCTTCAAGGTTTAGTATAGGCTCATATGATTTTAATATTTCTTCTAAAAATGTACGTTCTGAATTTTCAAATTCTATTTGCTTCAAATAACCAATAACTGGGTTCCCCTGCTTATATACTTCAAACTTTGCTTCTCCAATTCCTTCTTCTAGCATTTCTTTATTTACAATAGATTTTAGCAATGTCGTTTTTCCGCTTCCATTATTTCCTACAATTGCAATTTTATCTTTTTCTTGTATGTCAAAATTTATTTCTTCTAGAATTGTTTCTGCTCCATAGGATATTGCTCCATTTACTATTCTATAATTCATGTTTTTCCTTTCTGCTTTATTTTTCTCTTTGAATTTCTTCTGCAATTTCATGTGATATTTTGCCTGCATCTTTTAGTATGTCCCTATCATCTGCTAGTAAATATTTATCTATTCTATTACTCCAATCTTCCATTGTCATTGGGATATTTCTCTTAGCTCTTGCTTCTGCTAAGTCTAAGAAAGCAGAAACAATAAGTTCTAATTGTTCTAACTCCTCTTTCTTCAGATAATTTTTGGCAATTACTACATCTGTTTCTAATATTTTACCATTTGGAGAATGCTTCCACGAAGTTAGGTTCATATGGTCTTTTGTATGGTCTGCTCTATTATAAATAATTTCTGCCGCTGTTTGATGGGTTACTGCATAATGCATTTTTTACCTTCTCCTAATTTTATTTACTCTTTTTTCAATTAAATCATAACATAAAAGCATGTAATTATCAACTAACTACTTGCTTTTATTATAAATTACACAATTTATATTTTTTTAAACTAAATTACTTTTGGCCAAAAGATGCTAAAGATAGTTTTGCTATTTTAAAGAATTGTAACCCAAGTGGAATTCCTACTATTGTGTTACAAGTAACACAATATTTTTTACCTTCATACTATGACATAAAAGGAGATTTTGTATGATTAGTATAAGTTTATGTATGATTGTTAAAAATGAAGAGGATGTTATTGGACGTTGCCTAGAATGTGTGAAAGATGTTGTTGATGAAATAATAATAGTAGATACTGGCTCTAACGACTCTACAATAGAAATTGTAAAAAAATATACAGATCAAGTATATCATTTTAATTGGGTAGATGATTTTTCGAAGGCTCGAAACTATGCATTTTCAAGGGCTAATAAGGATTATATTATGTGGTTAGATGCAGATGATTTTATTTTTGAAAATGACCTTATCAATTTGAAACAATTAAAAAATAATTTAGATACATCAGTTGATATGGTAATGATGAAATATAATGTTGCATTTGATGAATATAATAATCCAACACTTTCTTACTATAGAGAAAGATTAATGTCTCGTAAGAAAAATTATCAGTGGATTAGCCCTATTCATGAGGTTATTCCTCCTAGTGGTAATATTATATATTCTGATATTGCAATTGCACACAAAAAATTACACCCTAGTGATAAAGGTAGAAATTTAAGAATTTTTAATAAAATGATTATGGAAGGGCTAGAACTTGATCCAAGGCAACAGTTTTATTATTCTAGAGAACTATATTATAATGGTCAATATCAAAAAGCAATTGATAATTTCAATAAATTTTTAGATTCAAAACAAGGTTGGATTGAAAATTGTATTAGTGCTTGTATTGATTTGTCTGACTGCTATAAAAAAATAAATGATAATAATAATGCTTTTTTATCATTACTCAGAAGTTTTGAATTTGATAAACCACGACCAGAAATATGTTGTAAATTAGGAAATCATTTTTTAGAAAATAATAATATAGAACTTGCTATTTTTTGGTATGAATTGGCTATTTCAAATAAGCCAGATATGAAAAATGGCGGATTCCATAATGCAGATTACTTCGGATATATACCATATATTCAACTTTGTGTATGTTATGACAAACATGCTTGGTCTATTGCTATTGGATCTAAACTTGCAAGTATCCCTATATCTTTCATACATGGATCTTCTGCTACTGCACAACAGTCACAGTCTACACTCATATTGCACATAACATTAATGTATACAATATTGCCCTTAAAAAATTCTGCAACAGCTTTTGCACTATCTGCCATTGCTTCTAAGAATTTGTTTTGCTCTGCTACACAGTTCCATAACTTGGTTTGGTCTTTTGTTTTTCCCGCTGTATGAATCCAAGCTTTTCCTTCTGAGGAAGCAACACCTATTGATAATTGTTTTAATGCTCCGCCATATCCTCCCATTGGGTGACCTTTAAAGTGTGATAGTACTAACATTGAATCATAATTATCTATGTTTTTTCCTACATAATCTTTTTTTATTACTTTTCCATTAGGTATTTCTAATACTTTGTCTGGTCCTTCTGCGTCCATAATGTCTACATCAAAGTATTTAGTCCATCCATGTGTTTCCATTAATTTTTTGTGTTTATCTGTTGTATTTCTTGCTCCATCATATGCTGTATTACACTCTACAACTGTTCCATTTACTTTTTCTACAATTGCTTTTGCAAATTCAGGTCTTAAATAGTTTTGGTTTCCTTCCTCTCCTGAATGTAATTTTACTGCTACTTTTCCTTCTAATTTTACTCCTAAGGCTTCATAAATTTTTACTAAACTTTCTGGTGTAATTTCTTTTGTAAAATATACTTTTGCTTTTTCCATTTTACTTTTATCTCCTTTCATTTATTTATATATTATAATTTTCTACATTTACTAGTAGTATTATTTTCATAGTATGTATAATATTCTACATTATAAAAAGAAGCACTCTTTAATTCATAGAGTCCTTCTTTTTATTGTACAGTTTTTAAAATCTAAAATTTTCTAACGACGTGGCATATGCCTATATTGTAAATATTTTACTGTATCTTCTATTTTTTTCAACTTTGCATTCATTAACATTATTTCTAATGGATCAATTGGAGTTGTTTCATTTTGTATAATAGTCTTTGCAATTTTTTGCGCCAGTTCTAATACAGTATCTACACCATATTTTGATACATTATGCCTACCAATGCACCACTTCGCTTCATTGCTACTATCTATATTAAGTAAGTTAATATCACAATTTGGATTTTCGCAAAGCATTATTACTGCTTCCCAAAAATTAGGTTGCACTTTCTCATTAATTTGGTAAATAGTTGAAAAATATTTAACATATTTACTAGCTTTTTCTCTAGATACTCTTTTGACTGTTTCTACCTGTTCATTTTGCATAAAATTACCTCCTTACAATTGTAATTTGAGATTAATGTATACTGTTTGGTTGCTTTACTATTATACACTACTATTTGAATTATTTTCAAGTATTTTATATAAATTCTTTTCAAATATTTTTTGCCAAATATTATATTTATAATTATATACATTTTTAATATATTAATCTTTCGCCATTTACTAATGGATTTAATGCTCTTATTTTTATATTAGATAAGTTTATTTCTGCTACATCTTCTTTCTGTATTATCCTAATGCTACATCTAAAATCATCATAATAACAAATCCTATTGCTACTCCTATTGTTCCTATGTTTGAGTGTTCACCTTCTTGTGATTCTGGGATTAGTTCTTCCACTACAACATATATCATTGCTCCTGCTGCAAATGATAGTAGGTATGGAAGTATTGGTATTACTATATTGGTTAATAATATTGTTATTATTGCTCCTACTGGTTCTACTATTCCAGATAGTGTTCCATATAAAAATGCTTTTGATTTTGACATTCCTTCACTTTTTAATGGCATTGATATTATTGCTCCTTCTGGAAAGTTTTGTATTGCAATTCCAATAGATAATATAAATGCTCCTGCTACTGTAATTCCACTATTTCCGAGAATAGCACCAGCAAATGTTACTCCTACTGCCATTCCTTCTGGCAAATTATGAAGTGTTACTGCAAGAATTAGCATTGTTGTTTTCTTTAAACGTGACTTCATTCCTTCTGGCTTAGTGCTTTCTAAGTGCATATGTGGAATTATGCTGTCTAAAGTTAGTAAAAATACTATTCCTAATAAGAAACCTATTGCAGATGGAACCCAGCCATTTTTTCCTTGTTCCTCTGCCATGTTTAGTGATGGTATAAGTAGTGACCAAATTGATGCTGCTATCATTACCCCTGCTGCAAAACCTAATAGTAGTTTTTTTATTTTATTATTTATCTTGTTTTTCATTAAAAATACCATTGCAGAACCTAACATTGTACCTATAAATGGTATTATTAACCCAATAGCTAAACCGCATATAATTCATCCTTTCATTTCATTCTTATTTTTTTATTATTTGTAAAATGAAAGAAAGTTATTTAAGTTTTTCTCATGATATTCAATATTTTTTATCTTTTTTACAGCTCTCATAGTATACTTTGTTTTATTTTTTAGAATTATTTTTATCTTTTTATATACTATATCTTCATTTTTTATAATTACTTTTTCTATGTCATCATTATTTATAAAAATATAATTATCTATATCAATTTTGTTTTTTGTTAAAGTATCTGCAACTATTGGAATAAGGCATATTCCTTTATCAAACTTATTAAATAAATATCCCATTACTTTTTTATTTCTTTTCATTTCAATAATTGCTCCAACTGCTCCAAATAACATAGGAAGTATTGATGGTTCTATTTGACATGTGAAGCAATAATTATATTCTCCATAGCAATCTACTTTTTTAAAATATTCTTCTAATTTTTCTAATGTATTAAAATCTTCCATTACAATATTAACTCCATTTTTTCTAATTTTCATTTTCTTTTAAAAGCCTATCTAAATCATATACTCCATTTGCAGTTTTATTTTTCTCCTTATTTACTTATTATTATTTTATAATTAAATATTAGCACAAGCATAAATAAATATCAATAAAAAATAGAATTATATTCTGTTTATAATTTTTGTACTTTAAAAGGAGCAAAAATTTTGCTCCTTTTACATCATATGCAATTTTAATCTTAATTTTCTTTCTTCACACGGTAATAAGTGTAGAACCAGTCTTTGAAAATTCTTTTATATTCAAAAAATTCTTCTTTATCTTTGAAATTCATAAAAATTATAACTATATCATCTATAAGCCTAGCATAAAAATTAGCATGTTCAATTAATACTATATCACATATTTCTTTAATTGGTTGTACTTCTATATATTCATTTAATGACAAATATTTTTCAACGTACATTTCGCTTCTTTTAGCCTTTTCTGAATCTTCAAATGCCATAGGTAGTAGAAACCTTCGTATAATAAATGTTAGTGTAGTAATTAGCAAGATTGCTATTACTAAAGGAATTCTAGATTCTGCTTCTGCTATTACATAGATAAATCCTAATACCCCAATGAACAATATACATATACTAAATATAAAGGTCTTCTTTTCCCAGAATGTTTTTAGGCTACGAATCCAAATATAAAAGCCTGTGGGAATTATTGTTACAACGCAGAACAAATAAATTAAATCTGCTGAAAGTTGCTGAAACTCCCATAAAATTGCAAGAAAAATTTAGCTAATTTTGTAAGCTTATTTGCTCTTCTTTTATTGTAGGGTATTTTATAAGTTCACTGCTGTCTAAATTTTCCTTATTCATATCTATCGCTGTAATTTGATGATTATCATAAGTTGTATAATAATATATTCCTTTATTTGTATTGCAACATGATGTATATATTGTTATTTCATATTTGCCATCTCCTAAATTGCAGCAACCTCTTTGTTGGTCTACTGAATTTAATATGTGAAAGAATTGGCTAACACTTTCTTTTTCTCCTTCTAAAGAAATTGAGTTTAATTTTACAAATGCTGCGCGTACAAATCTTGATTGTGATGACAAGTCTCCTGGGAGGCCTATTGCTCCCATTCCGCGGCTATATGTTTTTAAATTTATGCCTTTTGAAAATGTATTTTGTGGCTCTTTTGTTGATAAACTCATATAGTTATTTAGGTTAAACATTTGCATATCAAAGGGTGGATTATTGGTTAATACTCCTACTGGGTTTTCATATATTTTTATACCTTCTTTTAAAGGTTCTACTGTTATTGTTTCTGTGCTATCTGATATAATATAGTGAAGCTGGGCTACTGGTAAATTTTCATTAAATTGCCTATCTAATAAATTCATATTTTCTATTAGTTTTTGAGCTTCTTTTACTGTGGCACATTTACTTAAAATCCATGGTATGAATTCAAATTGGTTTATATTATTTTTTCCTTCTATCTTTTTATTGTAGTAGCTATTACCTACAAAATTTAGACCTGCCATTGCTAATCCTTTTTCATTTACTCCATCATAATATAATGGGTAATTTTCTGTTACATGAGCCATACCAATTATGGCATAATGAGTATCTATATTTCCTTCTTCTATAAAATGAAATGGATAATTTCTCGGAGTTATTGTTACATCATCTCCATAAGAAAATTCATAGTCTAGTGTTCGTCCAAAATAAAAGTCTTTTGTTTTATATGTTACTGCTGTACACATATTTGCACTCCTCCTTTAATTATTTATATTATAATTATGATATATATTCTTATAAAAAATACTGTAATTTTCATTCAAATGAAAAGAGTCAATACTATTTTGCATTGACTCTTTAAGTTTAAATTAACAAAAATGCTGATTTAAACTTATCTTGTTTTTTTGCATATTATTTTCTAAAAATATCAATAATTTCTAATATAAGTTCTAGCAAAATCTTTAGCATAAGTAAAATTACTATACTAATAAAAGCTGAAAATGCTATAACAAACGTTTTATCAATATTTTTTATTTGTTGCTTATATGTTTCAAAATCTTCTTCAAATTGGATACTATAGTCTTCTTCCAATATTTTCAAATCTTTTGATAATGTAATTGTTGCATAGTAGTTATTGTCTCTTCTTAAAGGTTCATTTATAACATAATACAAAATAATATTTTCACCCTTATTGTAAATTCTATAACTTATACTTTCTTCATTAACATATCCATCATCCTCTGTAAGAATAATGTTTGAAATTTTCTTAAGCTCTATTCCTTCTCCTTCAATAATGCAGTTTGCTGATATTTCTTTTAACAAATTACATTTTTGTTTTTTAATTTGATAGCTGCTTTCAATGTCTGAATCATCAGATGTTAATGTTTTTTGAATAATTGGATTAACAATTGCATATGTAATACATATTGCTATTATTAATAAAAAAAATGTTACTACCTTTGGTATTCTCCGCTTTTCTTCTTTCATTTTCCATCCTCCTTAAAATAATCATTTTACTATAGCTGCTAAAATATTTGTAAAAATAGGAAAATATATAATTAAAAACAGTTGTATTATAACATAAATTTATGTTATATACAACTGTTTTTATTATTTCACTATTGCTTCTTTTTCTTAGGTTTTGGCATAGGTGTAACTTCCTCTATTTTGCTTACAACATTCTTGCAAAATTCCGAATTATCAATATCTAATATATAATGTTCTTTTGCTCCTTTATATGGGTATCCTAGTTTTGAATCTTTCATCATTTCTTCTATACATTCTAATTTTTTAACAAATGCATTGTTATCACAAACTATAATAATTGGCTTATCATTAACATATACCATAAATTCTCCAAACATTTTCTTATACCTAATAGCCCCAATTCCATTTATTTGTTCACATACATATTCTATATATTCATTTGTAGTTGCCATTTTTTCTTCGTATGTTAGTTAAAAAATCTAACATACTCCTCCATTCTTTTTTATTTTATATCTTTAAAACCTGCATATGTTTAAGGAGTATAAAATTTGTTTTTCTACTTTTTTCATATTAATCATTTCTTGAAAATATTTCTAATTTTCTTTATAATTTTATTAATAATATTATCTTTTATTTCCATTAAAGTTTCTTCATTAGTATCCTTTTTTTCTTTATATAACTTATTCATTTGCCTATTTTTAAAAAGATTATCATAATTATATTTTTTATGTAGTTCTTCTTGATAATGCTGTTCGTTACTTTTATAGTTATTTAAAGCAAACTCTTTTAACTTTTCATCCTTATTAATATACTTTAAATATATATAGGATAATACAATTCTAGTTTCTTTACTTTTTATTTGAAACTGTAATGGAATATTTTTATTAAACTTAAATTTATAGTTATTATCCTTATTTTTTACAATATATTTTTGCTTTTCTTGTGGTAGTTTATTAAATTGTTTTAATTCAGTTAATATATAATAAATTTCACTACATGTTTTTGAACTTATTTTATTTATCATACTCTAAATTGTTCTCCTTCTCTTCAAAAGCTCTATCTATTTCATAAAAATCGGAATTTTTAATATCTGAAGACGTGCTAGAAACAAAACTGCTTAATAATCTTTCTAAATATTCTTTGTTATATTCTAATTCTTCTTTTGTATATTCCTCATTTTCATCTTCATTAATATATTCATCATATTCTTCATTCATCATATTACAGAATATATCATAAATTTCTTGTTCATCAAAGCCCATTAGTCTTAATTGTTCTGCATAACATAAACTATTTTCTATTATTGGACAGTTATATATTTCATGACCAAATGTTTCAGAATCAGTTAGGCAATATTTAAGTGGATATCTTTCCATTTTTATATCATCTGCATCCCATGTTAAGTCACAATAATATTCTTTCCCATCTAATTTAACAAGGTTCCATGAATGGCCTTTATCATCCATTTCTTCTGTATAATCTTCGTGATTTTTATCGGCGTCTCTTGGGATATATTTACATTCTATATCAAATTCTTCTAATATAGCTTTTAGTATAATTGCATATCCTGCACAAACTGTTTCGTTATCTACTAGTCCTCCATATAAATTCCTGCATACTTTTTGTAATTCTTCATCATCTTCATTTTCTTCTGCAATAGCAAAAAAGTTATAGCTAATTTTATTTCCTAATAGTCTATATACTTGCATAAAAATCTTTTTTTCTCTATTTTCATCAAATTCATCTGGAATTACTATTTCACTTTTAATTCGGTTAATTTCTTCTCTTATTTTTTCAAACTCTTCTCTTGTATATGGCTCTTTTGCATACCCTGCTTTTTCCTCTTCACTATATTTAATTTGAATTTGTTGTATATTTGGGCGCTGCTTTAAAAAATCATTTGTTATTTCTTTTGAAGTCATTGCAATTACTCCAATTGGAAATGTTACTCTATCAGATATTTGCTCTAATAATTCTAATTGTTCTATTGTTACATTTACTTGGCAATTATATTTATTAAAAATTTTAACATATTGGCCAATATTTTCTTTATTTATATCACAATTATACAACTTAACATTTTTACTAAGTGTCGCCATTACTATAGGAATATATATTGGGCAATCATTCAACGCTATTCGTAATTGTCCATTACTATTTCTACTTTCTATTTCTGTAATTAATTCTTTAGAAATAACTTGACTTATAGGGTTTTTGCCTAAATCTATCTTTATTCTTTTATCTATATTTTTAATAAAGTTAACATCTTTTATATTTGCTCTATCCAATTCTAGTACTTCTAAATTTTCAAATTGATTAAATTCCTTACTTTCAAAATTAGATAAATTAACACCACTTATTGTTAGGAATTTAACATTCTTATTAATTGATTGAATAAAGTCGGTATTTAATTTTATTGGTTTGTCATATTTTAAATCAATTCCACATTGTTCTATATTAACAACTTTAAGTATTTTAGACAATTCAGTAAGATAGTCATCTATACTTTCTAAAGGAACATTATCATCGATTTCAATATATAAACTATTAAACTTTAATAACTCTTCTTCTCTAATTTCAGGATTTTTTAAGTCTATTAATGGTATTTGTTCTTGCTCTATTGCATTATGTATTGAAATTTCTTGATTTAATTGCTCTATTAGGTACTTATTTCTTAATTTCACACTTTCTCATTCCTTTTTTATTTTATATATTCTACATATTCTTCTAAACACATTCCTAATTCATTTATTTTTTTAGCATTCTCTTTTCCTACATATCTCCAGTGCCATGGTTCATAAGTCACTTTTGTAATATTTTCTTTTTCTTTTGGATATCTTAAAATAAAACCATACTTTTCTGCATTTTCTTTTAGCCATGCAAATGCTTTTGTTTCTTCAAATGTTCCATTAACATAGTTAAAGTCTACTGCTAAACCTAAATTATGCTCACTATATCCTGGCTTGTTAATAATTTGTTCTGTAAGTCTTTTGGCTTCTTTTTCTGTTTTGCCTTGTTCTTTATAGTACTGCACTTTATTATTATACACTGTTGTTTGTTCTTCTACACTTCTATAAGAAGATTGAACCCATATATTTCTCACTCCATCTTCTCTCATGTCTTCTATCATGTCTTGCAAATATTTTATTGCTCTACTATCAAATTTTCTATATTCGTCAATACTTAATAATTTCATTTCATAATTTTCAGGCAATTTGTTAGACTGATTTACAAGTGTAAGTTTCCAGTCTAATTGCTCTTTTGAAGTAGTATTATCTTTCTCTTGTATATTTGTTTTTGAAACCTTTGCTACTTCAATTGTATTTGTATTACTATTAGTTTTCTTTTTTGGAATAATGAATTTTATAATTATACAAATTAATATAATTATACCAACAATCAATATATTTCTTCTTATTATTCTTTTATTGAATTTTATTTTCCTTTTTCTATTTTGTTCTTCCATTTAATTTATCCTCTCGTATAATATTTGTCCAAATATAATTATACACCATTAATATTAAAATTTCTTTACAAATAGATGAATATTTTGTAAGTTTTTTGTAAGGAAATATTTCTATTTAGTTTTAATTAATTTATTTCTATTTTCCTTGATTTAATTATAATACTTAAATTTATTTTAGGCAACTTTAAATTCAATTTTTATGTCGTTTTATGCAAAGAAAACCTGATATAAATGATTTGTGGTAAAAAATTAGAAAAATTAATTTAAGAGAATTTCTTCAAAATAAGATGCTGTTACTCAGCATCTTATTTTGATATGAATATTTAATTATTTTATAAATAGCATTCCTATATATGAAGCATACATTAAGCAATATAATACTCCATTTAATCTACTCATTTCCTTTTTAGGTGGTATATATGGGAAGATTGCTAGTATTATTGTTGAAACGACTAAAAGCATTAAATCAAAATTATATGTCATATTATATGTAATAGGTTTTATTATTGCTGAAACTCCTAGTATTAGTAATATATTAAATATATTTGAGCCTATTATATTTCCTATTGCTATGTCACTATCTCCTTTTAGTGCTGCTACTACACTTGTTACAAGTTCTGGAAGGCTTGTCCCTATTGCAAGTATTGTTAAACTTATTATTTTTTCACTTAAACCTATAATTTTTGCAACATTTACAGCATTATTTACTGCTAAATCTCCTCCTATTTTCAAACCTATAATTCCTAATATTATAAATAT
>CATNCV010000006.1 GCA_950096965.1 uncultured Clostridiaceae bacterium
TACATATTATAAAAGCGATAATAGTTCTGATATATTATCAAAAATAGGATATGCAATAGATGAATGTTATGGTGAGCTAGAAGAAAGAGACATAGATGTAATAAGAAATAGTAATATTATAAGGAACATATTAAAAAAATATAGTTATGTAGAAGATAATGAAATAAATCAATATATAAAAAAATTGATAAAAAAAGAAAGAATAAAATTATTATATGATGAGTACATATATATATCGGAAGATGAATACAAATTAATATTTACACCAGATGTAAACAATATTGAATACAGGTCTTTAGATATAGGTAATATGGCAGTAGCTGGAGAAGAAAATACAAATGCAAATAAAGATATTGATGAAAGTAAAAGTGAAATATTTGAAACAGTAAGAAACCAGCTAGAAGAATTAGGAATAATAGAAAAATTTGGATTTGAACCAGAAACACTATATGTTCAATATTTCTACTCAAAAAAAGAAATGCAAAGTGGAAACTTAAATGAAGGAATATATGTAATAGAAGATAACAAAAATCACATAAAAGTAGAAATAGAAATACCAAGCTACAAAATTAAAAATTTGCAAGTTGGGTTTGAAGATTATAGAACAGAAGAATAATTATATAAAGCAAAATAACAAAGAAGACATCTAAAAAATAGATTTCTTCTTTTAATATAGCCTAAAGCCTTACAATTTACTTACAACAAGATTACAGAAAAACGATTGAAAAAATATCAATAAAATAATATCCTTCTAATAGAAGTAGGAAGATAAATGTAAGAAAAAGTTAAGAATTAGTTAAGTAGTTCTTAAAACCTTCTTTTCATTTATTATATACAATCATATTAGGAGGAGAGCTAAATGGAAAGTTATGAAGAATTTATAAAAAAAGAAGATTTATGTGATTTTCAGCAATCTAGAGAATGGGCAAAAGTAAAGGAATTTTGGAAAAATGAAATAGTTATAGTAGAAGATGAAAACAAAAGTATAATAGCAAGTATGAGTATATTAATTAGAAAATTACCTATATTCGGGAATATAATGTATGTACCAAGAGGTCCAATAGGTGAAATATATGATGAGGAAACTTTAAGAAAACTAACAATTAAAATGAAAGAAGTAGCAAAAAAATATAAAGCATTTGTAATTATAATAGAGCCAAATGTAAAAAAGGAAAATAAAGAATTTGCTAGTTTGGCAAAAAAGCTAGGCTATAAAATAAATAGTAAAGCCATAAAATTTGACCAAGAAATACAAGCAAGGCATAACTTTAGGCTAAATTTAGAAAATAAAACGGAAGATGAAATATTCAAAAATTTTGCCTCAAAAACTAGGTATAATGTAAGGTTAGCTGGCAAAAAAGGAGTAATAGTAGAAGAAAAAAATGAAGATGGAATAGATGAATTCTATGAATTAATGAAAGAAACTGGAAAAAGGGATAATTTTAGGACAAGACCAAAAGAATATTTTGAAAAAATACTAAAAGAATTTCCATATCAAACTAAAATATATATAGCCTATTATGAAAATGAACCAATATCAGCAATAATGCCAATAATATATGGAAACAAAATGTGGTACCTATATGGGGCAAGCTCAAATAAACATAGAAACTTAATGTCAACATATTTACTTCAATGGGAAATGATAAAACTAGCAATAAAAAATAATTGTAAAGTATATGATTTTAGAGGAGTTTCAATAGAAAAGCGGAGAAGAAGATGGACTATATAGGTTCAAAAAAGGCTTTGGGGGAGAATTTGTAGAACTAATAGGAGAAATATATATTCCATTTAAACCAATTAAATATCTTTTCTATAAAATTGCAAAGAAAGTATTTTGTAATTTAAGATATGTAGTTTATAAATTAAAAAGTAAGTAATTATAATCATATTAAAGCAAATTACCGAATATAAATATAAAAGAGGCACTTTGTGAAAAATATGTGAATTTTCAAACAATAGTATTGACATTAAAAGTAAAAAGGTATAAATTATTAGCAGTCTCAAATAAAGACTGCTAATTTTAATATTAGTAAATAAATATTTTTAAGGAGGTAATGTAAAAATGTTAAAACCATTAGCAGACAGAGTAGTAATTAAAATGATAGAAAATGAGGAGACTACAAAAAGTGGAATAATATTAGCAGGAAAAGCACAAGAAAAGCCACAATTTGCAGAAGTACTAGAAGTAGGACCAGGAACTGAAAAAGTAAAAATGGAAGTAAAAAAAGGAGATAAAGTAGTTGTAAGTAAATATGCAGGTACAGAAGTAAAATATGAGGGTGAAGATTTAATAATAGTTAGTCAAAATGATATTTTAGCAGTAGTAGAATAATTAAAATTATGAAATCAAAAATTAATGTAGGGATAGGCCTTGTGTCTACCCAGCACTTAGAAGAAATTGCTCAAATGAATAGTAGCAATTGTAGGGGTCGCCGCCATCGGAAACCCGAGGAATAGTAGAAAATTATGAAAACTATAATTAAAATTAATATAGGAGAGATTATTAATTGCATGCATTTCGTATAAATAGCTTTTATGAATAGTGAATAATGAATAGTGAAGAGTACAAAACTCTTCGAGTTTTGAAGGAGGAAAAAAATCATGTCAAAAGAAATAAAATTTGGCGAAG
The DNA here is from genome assembly GCA_950096965.1 of uncultured Clostridiaceae bacterium. Lineage (GTDB taxonomy): Bacteria > Bacillota > Clostridia > TANB77 > CAG-508 > UMGS1663. The sequence continues at coordinate 2,633 of CATNCV010000006.1, forward strand.
ATGCCAGAAAAAGTTTATTAAATGGAGTTAATAAATTAGCAGATACAGTAAAGGTAACTTTAGGACCAAAAGGTAGAAATGTAGTTTTAGATAAACAATTTGGTTCACCACTAATTACAAATGATGGTGTAACAATAGCAAAAGAAATTGAACTATCAGATCCATTTGAAAATATGGGAGCTAGGCTTGTAAAACAAGTTTCAACCAAAACAAATGATGTAGCAGGAGATGGAACAACAACAGCTACAGTTTTAGCACAAAGCATGATAAAAGAAGGTGTAAAAAATGTAGCAGCAGGTGGAGACCCAATGGCTATAAAAAGAGGTATAGATAAAGCAGTTGAGCTTTCAGTAAATGCATTAAGAAATATAAGCGTACCAGTTAATGGAAAAGAAGATATAGCAAGAGTTGCAAGTATATCTGCCAATAATGAAGAAGTAGGAAAACTAATTTCAGAAGCTATGGAAAAAGTTTCAAAAGATGGAGTAATAACAATAGAAGAATCAAAGACTTCTAATACAGAATTAACAGTTGTAGAAGGTATGCAATTTGATAAAGGTTATGTATCACCATATATGGTAACAGACACAGAAAAAATGGAAGCTATAATGGATAACCCATATATATTAATAACAGATAAAAAAATAAGCAATATTCAAGAAATATTGCCATTATTAGAAACACTAATGCAAAGCTCAGGAAAATTATTAATAATATGTGATGATGTAGAGCAAGAAGCATTATCAACACTTATATTAAATAAATTAAGAGGTGTACTAAATGTAGTAGCAGTAAAAGCACCAGGTTATGGGGATAAAAGAAAAGAAATGCTACAAGATATTGCAATATTAACAGGTGGAGAAGTTATAACATCTGATTTAGGTCTAGAATTAAAAGATACATCCATAGAACAACTAGGAAGAGCAAAACAAGTTAAAGTAGAAAAAGAAAACACAATAATAGTAGACGGAATGGGAGAAAAAGGAGCTATAGCAGAAAGAGTAGCAAACTTAAAAGCTCAAATAGCAGAAGAAAAAAGTGAATTTACAAAAGAAAATTTACAAGAGCGCTTAGCTAAAATAGCAGGAGGAGTAGCAGTAATAGGAGTAGGTGCAGCAACAGAAGTAGAAATGAAAGACAAAAAGCTAAGAATAGAAGATGCACTATCTGCAACAAGAGCCGCTGTAGAAGAAGGAATAGTAGCAGGAGGGGGAACAGCTTTCTTAAATATAATAGAAGAAGTAGAAAAAGGAATACAAAACTTAGAAGCTGACGAAAAATTAGGAGCAAATATAGTATTAAAAGCACTACAAGAACCAGCAAAACAAATAGCAATAAATGCAGGTTTAGAACCAGCAGTTATAATAGAAAAAGTAAAAAATAGTGAAAAAGGAATAGGTTTCAACGCTGCAAATAATACATATGTAGATATGAAGAAAGTAGGAATAGTAGACCCAACAAAAGTATCAAGAAGTGCACTTCAAAACGCAGCATCAATAGCATCAATGGTACTTACAACAGAAAGTATAGTAACAGAAAAGAAAGAAGAAAAATGTTCTTGTGGAAGCCATAATGATATGGGCGCTGGAGCAATGGAAGGAATGTACTAGGTAAAATTCTCCATTGTATGGAGAATTTTAGTGAATAGTGAATAATGAATAGTGAATAATTGTAAGGGCAAGCAACTTATGTTTGTCCTTTATTTTATTGAATAGAAAAAATTGATTTAAAAATGTAGGGGCCTGGCATTGTGTCCACTCGCGTGACAAATCAACCTTTTGTCTAATAGGAAAGTAAGATATTTAAAGTTGGAACTGTAAGTACTTATATTTAATAGGAATACCTAAGAGGTTTTACTGAATTCGGCCTTTTTTGAAAAACTTGAAATGGCTAAAAAACACTTGCGAAAATAAACATAAAATAGTATAATATAGTCATGTTATTAAATAGAAACAATTTCTTAATTAAGAAGGGAGAAAAAATATGAGTATTTTACGGAAAATGTTTAACAAATCAGATTGGGATTATGTAGCTGATTTTAAAGACGGTTATGCATTAGCAGTGCGAAACGAACACAAAACAGTATATCTAATAGATGAAAATTACGAGATTACTTGCTCAGGAAATTTGAGTGTACGCTTATTTGATGAAAAAAGCGTAAAAAAAGCAATAAGGAATAATTGCAAATATTTAGCAGCAGTAAAAGAAAACTCTTTAAAAATTGAATACTATACATTTCTTGATACACAATTAAAAGAAGTTGAAGGACATAAATATATAAATATTTTATATTATGTACCAAAAAATTCTGCAATAGTAGTAGAGATGAATGGAGATGTAAGTATTCTAAATGGTGACTTGAAAAAAGAAAAAGTTATATGTAGTTCAGAACGAGAGAATAGGTATGTTGTAGTAAATCAGGATTACTTTTATGTAACAAATAACGAAACTCTGAAGTTAGTTAATATAAAAACAAAAGAAATAAAAGAGTTTGAAGGTAATCATATAGAAATGGTTGCAGACGGTGAATTTTACAGAATGCTACAAAAAGGTGAAGATACTTATTACGATAAGAATTTTAACCTTATGGAAGATTATAAAAGGATATGTAAAAAAGATAAACATGGAAGAATTCCAATAATACTCAAAAATGGTGAAATTTTTATTTATCACTGTAATTAAATAAAACCATAAAACAAACATAGAGGCTTGAAATAGCCTCTATGTTTGTGTGTTAATGTATTAAATTTTGATAAATAGTTAATAAAACTAGGAATATACCAAAAGGCACTAAGTAAGAAAAAACAAAAGAATGCAGGATATTATCCAGAGATGAGTAGAGTAGGAGAGAAAGTACAAATAGATGTAAAATATGTACCAAAGAACAGCCTAAGTAAAGAATTACAAGAATTAGGAATAAAACATAGGCTAATAAAACCACATACGCCAAAACAAAATGGGAAAGTAGTATGTTTGACAAACCTACAATAGTGATATGAAAAAACAATAAAATATTGACATAAAATAAACAAATGTGATAAAATATAAAGTATTAAACAATTATAATTTATTTACCTTGTAAGGTGAAGGAGGAAGACAATGCAAGTAATAGTTGCAAGCAGTCATTGCCGTTGGAGAAATGATGAAATGAAAATGGTAACGGGGAAAGATGGAGAAGCGCTTTATAAAAAAACAATTGTAGTTGATTCTTGTGGACGAGAAGGTGAAATAGTCGAAATTATTGATGAGAATGACGATGGACATGGAAAAATTAAGGTACATATAAAAAATGAAAATATCGATTATGTAACAGATTTTGAGCCATCTGAAAATTGGAATAAGAAAAATCAATTATATATTAAAGAGTTAGTACAAACTATAAGGCAAAATTTAATAAAGTAAAGAAAAGATGTTAACAAAGTATGTAAAATATTTTGTTAACATCTTTTTGCTAAATAGGAAAAATCGATGCCAAATAAGACCTCTTATTAGACAAAAGTTTAATAAGAGGTAAACTTCAGAATTATATGATTTTTTATTTGCTAATATAATTTTATTATTGCATGAAGCTTAGTTTCATCTTCACTTTTTATAGTAATAATATGCTCATTATTAATATTAGAATAATAACATTTAACCTTTTCTCCTAATAAGCTACCGGTTTTATACATAATTTCTATATTATCAAAAGAAGTATTTTCGTAAATATCTTTTGGTAAAGCCTCATAGGCTAAATCTAAATAGCATATATTATGCATATGTTTATTAATATCAATATCTCTTCTTTGCACAGTGTATTCAAAAGTAAGTTTGCTATTTTCAGGTTCTTTCAATCTATCAAAATTATAATTATCAAAAGTGCATTTATTCTCTGTTTCATATTTTTCTACTAATTCATCAGTAAAACGCATTAGTCCTTTTTCTAAGTGAATTAAAGTCCATTTAGAGGTAGCAATAGTACATAATTCTCCGCTTACCATTATATATTTCATAATCACGATAGCAACAAGCACGAACAGCTCCTCGTGACCAAGTTTTTACATGAATAGAATCACCATATTTAATTCTTTTTAAAACTTTAATTTTCCAATGAAGTAAAACCCAACTTAAATGTGTTTTTTCAATATCTTTTAAACCATACCCAGCAATATCAGAATGGTAACCACCAATATCCTCAAAAAAGCCAAGCATTGCTCTATTAGTTAATTCAGTTTTATTATCAATATCACGTATACTAAAATCAAAATCATGTTCAATAATTGCCATTTATTTTTTCCTCCTTGTAAAAAACTTTTTATATTATAGCATAAATTATAAAAAATGTATCAAATATTTATAAAATTATGATACAATATAAAAAATCCTCATAAGAGGATTTTTTAAGAGTATTAACTAAGTGAGTCAAAACCAGCCCATACTACAAAGAGAGCTATAAAAGGATGCCCTGTAAATGCAAGTGCGACAGCAACTGCTGCCATAGCAACATAGCCTACCATTCTAACTTTGTTTTTGTCACTCATATAGTAAATTTCCTCCTTATAAAACTGGTGGTAGAACTATAAAGTCTAGTTCTAATTAAAAAGTTTCTAAAAAATTATATAATAATAAACATAAAATGTCAAGTATATATTAAAAAGGAGCAATAAAAAATGTTAGAAATATTAAAAAAATGTGAAGTATGTCCTCATAAATGTAAAATAAATAGACTAGAAGGAAAGAAACGGTAATTGTATGGCAACAGATAAGCTAGAAATATCGCTTGTAAGTTTACATAGCTTTGAAGAGCCATGTATTAGTGGGAAAAATGGTTCTGGAACTATATTTTTTACACATTGCAATTTACACTGTATATTTTGCCAAAACTATGAAATAAGTCAACAAGGAAAAGGAAGAGAAATAAGTATAGAAGAATTGGCGAATATTATGATATGCGAGCAAGCAAATGGAGCAGAAAATATAAACCTAGTTACTCCAACAATGTATGCATACCACATAATAGAAGCTATAAAAATAGCAAGAAAGCAAGGTTTAAATATACCGATAATATATAATTCAAATGGATATGAAAGTATAGAAACACTAAAAGCATTAGAAGGCTATATAGATGTATGTTTACCAGATTTAAAATATTATTCAGATGAAATGGCAATAAAATATTCAAAAGCACCACACTACTTTGAAATAGCAACAAAAGCCATAAAAGAAATGATAAGACAAGTTGGCTCTCCAAAATTTGATGAAAATGGTATGATAAAAAAAGGAGTAATGATAAGACATTTAGTGTTACCACATCACATACAAAACACAAAAAACATTTTAAAATGGATTAAAGAAAATATACCAGAAGATGTATATATAAATGTAATGGCACAATATTTCCCAACATATAAAGCAAAAGAAGATAAACTAATAAATAGAAAATTAACAAAAAGAGAATATAAACAAGTAGAAGAATATTTCTACTCATTGGATTTTAAAAATGGGTATATACAAGAACTAGGAGAGCATGAAGAAGAATATGTGCCTAAGTGGGATATCTAGCTTGAAAATTCTGTAAAATATTGTCAGAAATTTCTTATATAAATTTAATAAAAATTATTGATATAAAATCAAACGTAATATAGAATACTAATAAAGAAAAAATAATTCGGAGGTAGAAAAATGGGAGATATTATACAAATGAAGAATCTAAAAAAATTATTAATGATTGGGTAAGGGTATTAGATTATATATACGATAATCAAACAAAAAACAACACTCTATGATATATTCAATATATATTATTATATAAAATTCAAATTATTAAATCCCATTGCTTTAACAAACTTTTTAAAGGGAATAACCAGTAAAATTGATAGTTTAGAGTTATTCCCCTACATAGGTTCAATTTATAAAAACTCACAAAATAGATTCATAATCTATAAAATTTTTATTGTGTAGAAAAAATCGACTAACAGGAGAATTTTTTCGTACAGAATAAATATGCAAAATTTAGATTTTCTTATCGACCAAAGGGAGATTTAGAAAATATTAAATTTGTATTTTTTAATCTTTTATGAAATCCAAGAAAAAGAAAAATTAGTAATAATAAAAAGTATTATTAGTAGAAAGAAAAATATATAGAAAATAGTAAAAAAAATACATAAAACTGTTGAAAAAGTTATGTTATGGTGATATAATGCCTTTACAAATTTTTAGAGTAACTTTTAACAATATATTTATTGAAAAGGAGAAAATGCGTATGAAAACAAGAGTGTTAGCATCAACAAAAGTAGGATATGAGCTTCCGATTGAAGAGGCAATTAAGTTTTCTGGAAAAGAGGCAGGTATTTGCTATATGCCAGATACAGTAGATACTATTCTAGCAGAACCAGACGAAAAGACAATGAAGCGGGCAAATGGTAATATGAGCTCAAATCATCATAGTGTGTTTGGACATCCTCAATACAACTTTGTTTTTGAGGAAATACCTAAAATAATGGCTATGATACTTAATAATGAAAAAGTTTATGACACTTCAGAAAAATCAGCTAGGTATACAAAAATGAAGCCATCTGAAGCAGAAAGAGTACTTTATGAAAAGTGGATTCAAATATATAAAAATAGAATTCAGGAAGTATATCCAAATATTGAAGACAAACAGGCACAAAAATTAGCACAGGAAAATGCAAGGTATTTAATTAGTGTGTTTACACCAGCAACAGTAATGGGACATACAATTAGTTTTGAGCAGTTCAGTTATGTTCTTCACTTTATGCAAGACTTTGTAGATAATAAAGAAGGAACAGAGTTTTACAATCTTTTGAAGCCATCTTTTAAAGAATTCATTGAATTGCATTCAAAATATAAAGTTTCTGGAATTAATCCTAAATCAAAGAATAGAGAGTTATCTTTATTTTCAAAAGTACAAAGAGAAGATGAATGGGGCTGGAATTATTGCTATAGCTATTGGGCTTCATTTGCACAGTTAGCACAGGCACAACGACATAGAACATTAGCTTACGAAATTTGGGAACCATCAATAAATTGTGTAAAGCCAACATATTTTATACCTCCAATTATTAGAAAAACTAATTTAGAAGTAGAATGGCTTAAAGATATTAAATCACTTTCAAATTACTTCCCACAGGGAATGATGGTATATGTAAATGAGAGAGGAACTGTAGAGAACTTTATACTTAAATGTAAGGAACGGCTATGTGGATGTGCACAACTTGAAATTGCTATGCAAACAAAAGAAACTTTAGAAATGTATTTGATGCATACTAAAAATAAAAAGCAGGAAGTATATGAATACTTACATGAATATGGGGTAGGAGCTAGATGTACTTTCCCTGACTATACTTGCTCAAAACCATGTATTTGGGGAGCAAAAAATGCATTAGATAGATTAATATAAAATGTTAAAAGGAGACTTATAAGTCTCCTTTTAACATGAAAATTCATTGAATATTGAAAAGAGTATATAATAATAAAAAATAAAAGTGAAAGGAAATTAAATGTTAAGTATAATAGTAGCAATATCAAAAAATAATGTTATAGGGAAAGACAATAAACTAATTTGGCATTTGCCAGAAGACTTAAAAAGGTTCAAAAAATTAACGACAGGTCATACAATAATAATGGGGAGGAAAACTTTTGAATCTTTAGGAAGAGTATTGCCAAATAGAAAGCACATAGTTATTACAAATAATGCAAATATGCAAATAGAAGATGAAAATGTAGAATTAATACATGATATAAAAATGTTAAATAAATTCATCAATTCAGAAGAAGAACATTTTATAATAGGTGGAGCTACTATATATAAATTACTTATGCCATATGCAAATAAAATGTATATAACAAGAATAAATGAAGAGTTTGAAGGAGATGTATATTTCCCCGAATTAGATAAAAAAGTTTGGAAGGAAATAGAAAGAGAAAAAGGAATTCGAAATGAAAAAAATCCTTTTGATTACGAATATGTAACTTATATAATAAAATAAGCAAATAGAAATGGCCGTTTTGTAAAACGACCATTTTTATTTATGAATTAAGATAAAATTTTATGAGAAACTGTTTCAAAATCTTTAGCAATATCTTCAGGTAAACGCCATACAAATATTTTTGTAAGCGTTTCAATTGTAATGTCAGAATTTAAAGTAACTAAACCAGAGTTTCTGTCAAACGAAAAATAATCATCATAATCATAAAGTGCTTGCTCAAGTACTCCATAGAGCACAGCATTACTATTATTCGAGTTCCAATACTGTTGAATACTGTAGCTATAATTATTAATGTCTTTTAAACTAATAAACCGATTAGAAGTTAAATAAATGAAAGCATTACCAATAAGATATTCAAAGCCTATACATCTTGTCATAATTCTTTCTCCTTTCTATTAATAAATAAGAAAAGTTACATTGCTACAAATTTATCACATTATAACACTGTAATATATGAAAAGCAATAGGAAAGATTTGGGACGTGTTCAAAAATTAAGATTTAATTAAAGAACAAAATGGAAAGGTTTTGGACACATCCCAAATCTTTTCTAAAAATAAAGCATAATTTTAAACAATAATCTTGTTTTTATAGTATAAATGTTGTATAGTAAAGAGTGTAAAAATAATCAATAATAAAAGAAAGAAGGAAATTAATAAATGAAAATAGGAATTGTAGGACTTCCAAATGTAGGAAAATCAACATTATTTAATAGTATAACAAATGCAGGAGCAGAATGTGCAAATTACCCATTTTGTACTATAGAGCCAAATGTAGGAGTAGTGCCAGTTCCAGACGAAAGGCTAGATGAGCTTACAAAAATGTATAATCCAGAAAAAACAACACATGCAATTATAGAATTTGTTGATATAGCAGGTTTAGTAAAAGGAGCAAGTAAAGGTGAGGGGTTAGGAAATAAATTTTTATCACACATACGTGAAGTAGATGCAATTGCTCATGTTGTAAGATGTTTTGATGATTCAAATATAGTACATGTAGATGGAAGCATTAGCCCTTTAAGAGACATAGAAACAATTAACTTAGAATTAATTTTCTCAGATATAGAAATGGTTGATAGAAGATTAGAAAATGCTAAGAAAAAATTAAAATCAGATAAAAAAGCAATAAATGAAATAGCAGTTCTTGAAAAAATAAAAGAAGTATTAGAACAAGGAAAATGTGCAAGAACTTTAGAGCTAACTGACGAAGAAAAAGATGAAATAAAAGACTTATACTTACTAACATCAAAACCAGTATTATATATAGCAAATGTTTCAGAAGAACAAATGGCTAACTACGAAAATAATGAAAAAGTAAAAGAAGTAAAGGAATTTGCAAAAACAGAAGGAGCAAAAGTTATTCCTTTATGCGTAAAAATAGAAGAGGAACTATCTTCACTAGAAGGAGAAGATAAAGCGGAAATGCTAGAAGCATTAGGGCTAACACAGTCAGGTTTAGATAAAGTAGTAAAAACAAGCTACGACCTATTAGGGCTAATGAGTTTCTTAACAGCAGGAGAACCAGAAGTAAGAGCATGGACAATAAAGAAAGGAACAAAAGCACCTGGGGCAGCAGGAAAAATCCACTCAGACATAGAAAGAGGATTTATAAGAGCAGAGGTAGTATCATATAATGACTTAATAAAAGAAGGCTCAATGGTAGCATGTAAGGAAAAAGGTTTAGTACGTTCAGAAGGAAAAGAATATATAATGCAAGATGGAGATGTAGTACTATTTAGATTTAATGTATAAAAAATATAGAATAAATATATAAAAGTGAAGAATGTTCCACAAAGGAACATTCTTTACTTTTATTTGATGATTTTTTATAAAACCTCTCTTGTAAGAAGGCGGTTGTTTTGTGCAGCCATTTTATATAACTCTTTTTCAGTATAAGTTTTAAAGTCTTCGTCCTGAAATAAAAAGAAAATATCGTTAGTAGGGCTACCATATCCTACAATCTCAGAGTTGGTATCAAGAACAACTTTAATATTTTTTCCTTCCAACTCATAACTTCTTTGCACAGCAGCAAAATGCATAAGGCTTGTAAGCTGAAATGCCTCAACATTAGTGTCTTTAACAATTCTGAAAGATAAAGGTTTTTTATCCAATTCAGTTTTTAACAAGACAACAGTATGGTTACCAAAAGAAGCTTCATAAAAGCAATTCACTGTTTCAACTTTTGTAGTTACAATATTCATGTTTGTTACCTCCTAATAAATAATATTTACAGGTCAGCAAGTTACAACAACAAAATGCAGTAAACATTTAAAAAAATTATGTAAATATAATAACATAATTTTTTTTAAAAGTCAAGGTATCATTGGGGACGTTTCCAAATGGGAAGTCTGGCACTTTTGGGAAGTTTATAGACTTTATTGATTTTAATTATAATGTAAGTTACTTACTAGATAAAAAAATAATAAAAGTAAAAGTTGAGTCAAAATATGATTCAACTTTTGTTTTTATTATTAATATAAACACTTTTAGCAACCATTTTAAAATCTTCATTAATGTCAGGAAGTAACTGCAATACAAATCTATAATTTAAATCATCAATTGAAATATCAAAATTTGAAATAATTGTTCCAACATTTATAAATTTTCTTATAAATTTTTTTGCCTTTCTAATAATAAATAAGAAAAGTTAAATAGTTATATATAATACTAAGATATAAAAAAGCAAGACAAAATAAAAAATACCAACAAAAATCAAACAAAAAAGTGTCTAAATAATATAGGGAGTAATTATAACTAATTGATAATTATATACCTTTATGATAATATTAACAAAAACTATAAAAATAGGAAGAATAATATGAAAAGTATAAATAAACAAGAACTTCGCAACATTTTTAAAGGGATAGCAAATAAAGAAGAAAATGAATTTAACAAATTATATGAAAAATATAACAAACTAATATATGGCGTTTCGTTTTCTATATTAAAAAATAAAGAAAATAGTGAGGACATTACTCAAACAGTATTTACAAAAATATGGAATATGAGTACAAATAATTTACCAACGAGTAATGAAGCAAGTTGGCTATATAGTATAACAAAAAATGAAACTTTAAACTTTTTACGAAAACAAAAAAATACAATCAACTTAGAGGAAATATATTATATTAATAATGAAAATAAAGAGTTAAATGAAATAATAGAAAAAGATACATTCAATAGAATAATAGCAAAACTAAATGAAAAAGAACAGGAAATAGTATCATTAAAAATACTTTCAGAGCTATCTTTTAAAGAAATTTCACAAATACTAAATATACCAATAGGGACAGTACAATGGAAATATTATAAATCTCTACATACCTTAGAAACACTAATAAGTAGTATATCATTATATATAATAACAATTATTTTATTTATTACACAAAAAGAAGTAAATATGAAAAAAAGCACATCTAACAAAAATGAAAATACAGAGGTAGAAGCTCCAATAATTAAAGAAGAAAATAATAAAATACAGGAAGATAAAAACGAAACACAAAAAGCAGAGCTACCTAATGCAAGAGAAAATGTTATAGAAAATGAAAAGCTAGAGCAAGAGAGTATACAAACAAATGAAATAAAGGAAGAAACAATTATAGAAATAAAGGAAGAAAATAATAATATAAATATGTATGATATAGGAATACTAAGTTTTTCTTGTATATTTTTAGTTGTTACAATAATATTTACACATATTTTTAGAAAACACCAACAAAACTTAAATAAAAAAATGTCTAAATAATAGAAAGGGAAAAGGTGATTAAAATGAATAAAAAAATATTAACAATAATAATTACAATAATTATAGTATTTGCAATTGCTTTAGGAATTTTATATATAATAGACATGAACAATATAAAAAATAATAAACCTATAATATTTAGCAATTGGGGAAAAACATATACTCCACCAGAACATTTATATAACATAGAAAATATAGAGATAGAAAATTTACCAAAACAATATTCGTTAGAGCAAGCTATAAAAGATGGATGTTTTGTTATAAACAATAATAAAACTTACAACAAAAATAAATTAGATGAATTTGTACAAAATACAGGAGTAAATGCCCAAAATAGAAAAGAAGATACAATAAGAATAGTAGAATATACAAGAGAGGGAGACCCTATAATAACTCAAATAAGCTTCAAAATAAAAGATGAAACATATATATTAAGTGGAAAGCAAGTTAATAAAACCACATATATATTAAAAAGAGATAACACAAGAGATAGGTTTGCAGAGGAACAAAAAATAATAGTAGATGAAGATATACCAGGAGAAATTTATACAATAAGTTTGCAAGAAAACAGTGAACAAACTAAACTAAGTTTAGAATTAATAGCAGAAATTCAATATGTAGATTCTAATTCTAAAATATATGATTCAATAGATATTTGTAGTTATTTAACCAATATTGAAATAGCAGATTCAGCATATTTCTATGGTAAAGTGATAGAATCAAAACAAAACTATATTATAGTAGAGCCAAATGAAGGAGAAGAAATACGAAAATCAGCAGATAAAATATCTATTAATTTAGGAGAAAATAATGATACAATATATCAAGTAGGAACAAATGTAAAAATAACATATACAGGCTATATAATGGAAAGCTACCCAGCCCAAGTAAATGCAATAAAAATAGAATTAAAATCAGCTGAAAACTTTGAAATACGTTTTTATGACAAACAACCACAAACAGATACTAAAATAAATAAAATTTTAGATAAATCAGAAACAGACAAATATGATTACAATATTTATTCATATGGAGGCTTGGTAAACATTTTAATAAATGGAGAAGAAATTTCTTTAAGAAATGCACTATTAGAAAATAAAATAACAATGAACGAAATTATAGTAAAAGCAAATAAAGACTTAAGTGAAAAAAAGATAACAGGAGATACTTATAAAGATGGAGGAAGTCAAATATATAATTATGAAAATTACACAATAATAAAATATCATAATTTAGAAGGAAACAGAGATGTATATATAGGAACAAAAACAATGACAATAAATGATGTAAAATAAAATATTATTACCATAAAAGCAAGTAATTAGTTGTAAATTACTTGCTTTTATGGTAATATAAATATGTAAAAAATAGTAGGAGAAGACTATGGAAAAAAAGATATATAAAGAAATAAACAAAACTGAAACAGAAACAACAATAAATATATTATATAAAGAAAAGATGTTATCAGTATATACAAACAAAATAGACTTACAAAAACAATTGTGCAAGGTACTAGGAGAACCTACACAAGAATATATAAAAGGTAGAAGTATAATAGCAAGTAGATGGGATATACCATTAAGCGAAAAAAGTAAAATATCACAAATGATGTTAAAAGCTAATATATTTGAGCTATAAAATAAGGAGGAATATTAAAATGTCAGAATGGAAATGTATAAAATGTGGAAATACAGAATTTGAAAAAGATCAGTTTCAAGCAACAGGAGGAAACTTTGCAAAAATATTTGATGTGCAAAATAAAAAATTTATTACAGTAAGTTGCAGTAAATGTGGATATACAGAACTTTACAAAACAGGAACAGATGCAGGAATGAATATATTAGACTTTTTAATGAACTAGGAAATTAATATTCAATTTCTCTTATAATTCATAATTAATAGCAAATATATGAAATTTGAATAAATTATAATAAAACGAAATTATAGGAGGAAGATTTTATGTTTTTTATAAGTTCAAATGATAATGCAAAAATAGCAGTATATGAATTAAATCCAAAGGGAGAAAAAACAATTGTATTAGTTCATGGTTGGCCATTATCACATAAAATGTTTGAATATCAAATTCCAACTCTATTAAATGCTAATTATAGAATTATTACTATAGATTTAAGAGGTTTTGGAAATTCAGATGTGACATATAATGAATACAATTATAATCAATTTGCAACAGATTTATACTATGTTATATATGCATTAAATTTATGGAATTTTGATTTATTAGGTTTTTCAATGGGTGGAGCAATTGTTACAAGATACATGAAAATGTATCAAGGATATGGTGTTAGAAAATTATGCTTATTAGATTCAGCAGTACCTTCATATTGTAAAACATATAATAACCCATATGGTCAAACAATAGAAAGTACGAACAATTTAATAAAACTAGGACTTAATGATAGACCAGCATTAAATGAATATTTTGGTAGTATATTTTTCTATAAAGAACAATCAAAACCATTTAAACAATGGTTTCAAGCTTTAACTAATAGTACATCTGGATTAGGAGAAATCAATTCTTTAGTAGCTTTAAGAGATGAAAATGTATATGAAGATTTAAAATATATTAATGTACCAACAGGTATCTTTCATGGAAAAGAAGATAAAATATGCCCATTTGGAATGGCAGAAATAATGAATAAAACTATTCAATATTCTAATTTATATCCTTTTGAGAGAGCAGGACATGGAGCTTTTTATGAAGTTAAAGATGAATTAAATAAAACCTTAATGCAGTTTTTGAATTAGAATAGTATAAAAGCTATTAAAAAAAGTTAAGAAAATTATTTTTAATATGTTTATACATTAATAAGAAAAGTAAGAGCACAAAAATTTTATATAAATGAAACATTAACTTATGAAAAAGTAGAGAATATTTTACTATGTAAGGTAAGATATTCTCTATTTTTAAATCTAATTATATAAAAAATATTTGTAATTAATTTCTACAACTATTATCATCACACATAAATTTATTGCAATTAACAGTGTAAAATCTTTTCTCAGCAAGTTTATCTTGAACACCTCTAAGAGCTTCACCAAATCTTTGGAAGTGAACAACTTCTCTTTGACGTAAAAAACGAAGTGGGTCTAAAACATCTGGGTCATCTTTACAAAGGTCAATTAATTTTTCATAAGTTGCTCTAGCCTTTTGCTCAGCAGCTAAATCTTCTTGTAAGTTAGCAATAGGGTCACCTTTAGCAGCAATATAAGCAGCTGTAAATGGTGTACCAGCAGCTGATTGAGGGTATACATCAACCCCATGGTCAGTATAATAAGCTCCAAGTCCAGCTTTTTCAATTTCTTCTGGGCAAACACCATCAGTTAATTGGTGTACTATAGTTCCAACCATTTCCAAGTGTGCAAGTTCTTCTGTTCCAACGGAGTAAGTGATATGACACCATCATAATTTTTAAAGAAAGGGGTGCTATACCCCTTGATATAAAAGTCAAATTCATTCTTACTTTTTACAACGACTTTTTCTAAAACTTCCTTGCATATTTCATCACTTGTATTTTGAAAATCTAAAATATCATTCATTGACTTTTCAACGTTTTGTAGTAAAGTTTCTTTGTTATTTAAAAGTTCTTGTTTGTTCTGTATGCTTTCTAGTTCTTTATTAACTAAAATTAATTCATTTTCTAATTGCTCTTTTTGCTCTTTTAGTTCATCTTCTGTAATTACTTCATTGATACATAAGGTAATAGCTTTTTTTATCTGTGATTCTAATTTTTCTTTTCTTTGACAAATTCTTTCTTCATCTGTATTTAAAGAAGCACTTTTTTTTATTATAGACGAAATAACTTTTATGGTGCTATTAACAATTTCTTGTTTATCTTCTGTTGTTATTTTCTTCATTAATTGATTAAATGAATTTAAAACTATATCATTATTTACATTATCATTATCACAACCTATGTAATCGTTTTGCGAATTTATATGTTTTTTTCCGTATTTATGTTTTTCAGCACAAATCCACGACTTCCTTATTGTTCCATCACTTCTTTTTCTATTATCTCCTTTAACATAAATACACCCACAACTTGCACATTTCAATTTTCCAGATAAAGCATATCTATTTGAATGTTTAGAGCCATCAACATTAGATTTTTCTTTTCTTCTAGCCATTTCTTCTTGTACTTTGTTAAAAGTTTCTTTATCAATAATAGGTTCGTGATGATTTTCTATCTTTACAAATTCTCGTTCTCCTTTATTATACTTTTTACTATGTGATAGAAAATCAGGAGTATAAGTCTTTTGTTGAATTAAATCTCCACAATATTTTTCATTTTTTAGTATCTTATACACTGAAGCATTAGTCCACTTATTACCACCACGTTTAGTTTTTATTCCTTCTTCTTGTAATTCCTTAGCAATAAGATGAGCTCCCTTACCCTCAATTAAATATTTGTGAAAGATACTTCTTATTATTGGTGCTTCATCTTCATTAACAGTCATTTGACCTTTTACTATATTATACCCTAGCATAGTATTAGAACCAAACACAACACCATTTTTCATACTAACAGATTGTCCATTAACAACCTTTTCAGATGTTTGGCGACTTTCATCTTGTGCAAAAGTAGCAAGTAGACCTAGCCTTAATTCAGCATCGTTTTGAAAAGAATTTATACCATCAGTAATAAACCTTACTTCAATATTTCTTTGTTTTAGTTCTCTTACAAATCCCACGGAGTCTAAAATATTTCTAGCAAAACGACTGACAGATTTTGTAAAAATAACATCGAACTTACCACATTTACTATCTAAAATCATTCTGTTAAATTCATCACGTTTTTTTATATTTGTACCTGTGATTCCTTCATCTGCATAAATACCTACGAATTCTAATTCTTTATCATTGGAAATATAGTCATCAAAATATTTCTTTTGATTTTCTAATGAGTGTAATTGATTTTCTTTATCGGTTGAAACCCTACAATAAGCTACTGCTCTCTTCATTTTTTTTCACTTCCTCTTCAATAATATTTTTTTCATATATTTGTTCAAATTCTTTTATTAAAAGTTGCACCTGTTCTTCTGTGAGTAGTCCTTTTGAACAAAGTTCTTTTGCAATTCCTTTTTGTAAACTTAACAAAAATGTTTTATTCATTTAATAACCTCATCAAAAGACATAGTTAATAAAACTATATTAAAAATTGTTTATTAAAGTATATAGTTGTTCTAAAACACTTATGCTAATAAAATTTAACAGCATAAATGTAGCATCAATTTTTTGAATTGTCAAATATAACCAGTCTTTTGCTTTCTAATTTTATTAAGTTTGCAAACTCTGGTTATAGAATAAAAAACTATTCATATGAATAGCAACTGTATTTTTTTTTAAGTTTATGATATATTAAAGAAAATAAAAAATAGGAGAAATGATATAATGAATATAGGTAAAACAATTAAAGAATCTAACTTACCAAAAAAAGAAAATGAAGAATTAGGAAAAAGAATTAAAGAAGCAAGAAAAAGTAAAAAATTAACTCAAAAACAATTAGCTTTAAAAATTGGAATTGCAGAAAGCACAATGGGAGGTATAGAAAGTGGACGTAGACCACCAACTCCAATAGTCAAACGAAAGATATGTGAAGAATTAAATATATCAAATTTATTAAATGATAGTAGTTTTGATTTAGTTCTATTCAATATGATACAAGAAACACTATGTATGTTTATTCTTAATAAAAATGAATTGGATTTTATAATTGAAGAATTAAAAATACGTTTTGGATTTGATATATTGGAGATTCCAATAATTGAAGATGAAATGTTTGAACTAAATAGGAAAAAATTAAAAAGTATTAACAAGGAAAGACAAATATATATAAAAGAAGTTATAAAAAATATATTAGAATTAATATCTTCATTATATAAAGTTAATGATAAAATGGAGATGTTTTACAATTTTTCATATTATTTAATAAATTTCTATAAAAGAGATTTTGAGAATTTATTATGTTTTCCAACAGAATATGCAGTTATGCTAGGTGTATATTGTTCTAATGAGAGACCTTATACAGAATTACCAAATAAAGAAAATAAATTGCAAGATTTAGAAATAAGTTTCAAACGATATATGAAAAATAAATATTTTTACAACAATAAAGTTTATAGATTTGATTATGAAAATAATAAAGAGATATTTTACAAAGTACGTGGAAAAATAAATGGATACTATAGTATTCAAGAAAAGATAAGTACATATGCAGAGAATAGAAATAAAATATTTGATATTTATAACAATAGTTTTTATGAATATGAAACAGTAAAAGAATTTCAATTACAAATATTAGAAATATTAAAAAGATTAGATAAGTCATATATTTTATATAATAATCCTATTCCAATACATATATTGCCCAAATATAATATAATAGATGGATATGAAAACTTAAATGTTAAATTGGCAAGTGATGAATATACATATATAGCAATAAAAATTGGAAAACAATTATCTCATAGATATAGATTTTATAATGAAAGTGATGTAATAACAGTTCAACTTGGAACGAATTATGAAATAGATAATGATGTATTTATATGGAATAAATTGAAAGGATTTGATATAGGGAGAATAACAAACTATACTACAAGTGAAATTTGTATAAAAAATGACTTAGGAGAACGAAAATATAACATAGAAGATTTAAAAAGTATAGGTATAATTACAAATGTAAATAAAATATATTATAAAAATATAGAAAAAAATTTAAAAAAGTAGATAAACATAAAATCTACTTTTTTTATTTTTAAAAAAATTTTAATTTTTAGTTTGCTATTCATATGAATAGTTTTTTTTAATAGATATAGAAGCTTCAAAAAGTTAAAAAGAGGAGGTAAAATAAATGGTCAAATAAACACAGACAACGTAATTTACAACACTAGTAATTACAAACATTATATAAAAAAATAAAATAAGGAGGAACTCAAAATGAGTAAAGAGTTAATAACAAAAAAAGAAGAAAATCAAAAGATAAAATTTGATTATTCAATAGTAGATAAAGAAACAGAAGATATAATGAGAAAATCAGTAGAAAAGATTTATACATTAAAAGAAAACATTAAAAAGTCTTTAGGAGAAGAATTTGGTAAAGTTCAAAAACAATTAGCAGGAAAAAATCAATATAACGGATTTTTTGAGAAGTGGTACACTTCAATGGGATTCAAAAGAGACTTCGTCTATGATTGTATTCACTATTGCCAAGTGCTTATCGCAAATAGCGAAAACAAGATGATTCAAGAACTTGCATTTTCTAAAGTATGTGAACTTTCAAAAATTAAAG
The DNA here is from genome assembly GCA_950096965.1 of uncultured Clostridiaceae bacterium. GTDB lineage: Bacteria > Bacillota > Clostridia > TANB77 > CAG-508 > UMGS1663. Next base: position 21,673 of record CATNCV010000006.1, read on the forward strand.
ATGACAATGGACTTCAAAAACAAGTTATTGAAAAAGCACCATTAAAAGAAATTAAAGTAAAACAAGTAGCAGAACTTGTAAAAGAAGTAAACAAGAGAAAAGAAGTAACTGATGAACTAATTGAAGAAATATGCAATAAAGCAGATGAAAGTAACAATAATTTCAAACAATTTGTAAAAACAACAATAACTTTCATTGAAGATTTAAAAGAACAAAAAGAAGAATTGACAGATGAAAAATCTAAGGAAGTAATGAAGTTAGTAGAGGAAATTAAAGAATTATGCGTAAAAGCAGGAAAAAATGGAGGAAATGAATAATGCAAGAATCAAACAATATAACAGACACAGTACTTCATCTAGTAACTTCACAAGCTACGCAGGGCGACGAGAATCGTCTTGCAGTGGCACAAAATATTGTAGATAGGTTATTTGTTGCAAATTGTGTTTCGATAGAAGAAATAACCAATCTCATAAAAAATGAACTATCTACAATATTAAAGTTATCAGAGCAAGAAACAGATATACTACTTAAAAAATTTGAAGAAAGCAAAATAATAGTAGATGATAAATTAAAAATAGCACAGTTAAAACAAGCCTTATCAGAAATAAAAGACGTAGATAATCCAATTACAAAAATAACAAGAAAATTAGAAATTGAACAAATAAGTAAGTATCTAATAGAGAGCAATTTTATAGATAGTCAAAAACTTCTACATTACTTTATAATGAGAGACTTGTGTAATCATTTCAAGTTAAGTTATGAAGAAAAGAAAGAATTAGTACAGGAGGTTAGAAAATGGATGCGGAAGAGATTAAAAATATAATACTAGATGATATAAATGTAGTTGAAAAATTATTACAAGATTTAGGTATGCACCATATACAACGATACAATAATTGTTATACTTTCGGTTTATTAGATGGAGATAATCCTTCATCTACTACATTGTACTTAGATGACTTAGGTGTAAAGGCATATACAAGAGAAAATGAACACATAACAGATATTATTGACTTAGTCAAGTATGTACAAAGAGTAAATAAAACAGTAGATAATCCAACAGTTTGGACGGCAGTAGTATGGTTATGTGAAAAATTAGGAATAGAAATAAATAATTACCCCAATAGATATAAAACTAAAGTATATGAAAATCCATTTGTAAAGTTAAAAGATAATATAAATGAAATTATAAAATCTTTTGAAAATGAAACAGATAAGACAGTTTATGAATTACAAAAACAGTTAAATGAAAATACATTAAAGAGTTATTTAGATTGGAATAATACAGAATTTCTAAAGGATAATATATCAAAAGAAACACAGACAGAATTTGAAATTGGAATTGATATTCATTCACATAGAATAACAATACCTATTAAAGATGAACTAGGAAGGCTAATAGGGGTAAAAGGTCGCAGAGTATGGGACACGGTTGATGAGTATAACCCAAAATATATGTATTTAAACCAATGTAAAAAAAGCAAAATATTATATGGTTTAGATAAGACACTTCCATACATTAAAGAAAAAGACGAGGTTATAATTTGCGAATCAGAAAAGGGAGTAATGCAGTTATGGACGTATGGTGCAAAAAATGCAGTAGCAGTAGGCAGTCATAATATTAGTCCAACACAAATAAATAAAATAATTAGAATGAATGTAAGTAATGTTGTAATAGCTTTTGACAAAGATGTGTCAAGAAATGAACTATTAGAAGAATACAAAAAGCTATGTGATTTTGCAGAAGTGACTTGTATTATAGATAGATTTGATTTACTAGAAGAAAAAGAAAGTCCAATGGATAAATTTGATAATTGGGAAATTTTGTATAAATATCATAAATATAAATTAAACACAGAAATAGGAGAAATAATAAAATGACACAATTTAATAAGTTAAAAGATTATAGTTTTTTAGTTTTAGATGAACTAGAAAATGGAAAAAAGGAACAAAGAAAATTAGGAAAGCATAACGAAATAGAGAGAAAAAAACAGGAGGAGCAACTTGTTAATCAAATAGCATATAATGTATTGTCATTAAAAGGAAGAATGGCACTATTCAATAATGAATGTGCATTTGGAAAAAGTTATGTTGCACTAAAAGGAGCAATTAAATATATTGCAAACAGTAAAAAAAATACGTTTGATGGAGTATTATTTGTTTGTGAATTGAAAAAGGATTGTGAAGGAAATGCAGAACAATTAAACAAGTGGTATAAAGAATATACTGATATTGACGAAAATGTCGCCATTGCTATTAATCCAGCTACAATGAGCAGAAAAGAAATAAAGCAATATTTAGCAGAGTATTCATTTATATTTATCACTCATTCAAAATATAGAAAACTAATATTAAACCCAAAAGATAAATGGAGATTTATGAGTGGTCGTGGATTACTTATCATTGATGAGTACATAGATTTTGTGCAACCCGTTGAATTTAGTAGTACATATAATGTATTATTAAAAAATGATATAGAAAAACTAGGTGGAAAAGACGCAGTAAAAATTTATGATAAAATAACCTATGAATTGAACAATGAAATAAAAAGAATAGATAGGTTAAGAGATATGGAAAGAGAAGAACAAGACGAAGAAAGAAAAGAAGAATTAAAACCAAAAAAATTTGAATTCTTTAATGCTAAGACAGACATCAAAAAAATTAGAAAATTGATAAGAGAGTTAAGAAAAGTTATAGAAGCAGTTTCGTCACAAGGCAAGTTAATGGAGTATCAACGTAATAATAATTGGACTAGCATATTTGACAAAATAACCCAATTAGAAAATTTCTATTTAGGAACATCGTTGGAAACATACTATTCTAATGAAATTACACATAAAAATGAGCAGTTAATATTTGTCCCTTCATATCATTTAAAACCATTCTTTCTAAAAAATACAGTACTATTAGATGCTTCAGCAGAACTAAACCCAATATATAAATATCATTCTAATATCTACAAGCTAATACCACAAGAAAAAATATTTGACCATTCAAACTTTACAATTAAATGTTTACACATAAATGGTACAAAAACAGCACAAAGAAATAAATACATAAATTATGAAGAAGCTTCAAGAAAAATTGTAATAGAATTAAGAAATGATAGAGAAGAAAATTTTGAGAAAACACTAGTAGTTACAAGAAAAGATAGATGTGTAAATAAAGATGATGAACAAGTATATACTTATCAAATACCAGATGAAGACATATTTGTTGCATACTATGAAATTCTAAAAAGTAATAATGGATTTAAAGATTTTCAAAATTGTTTTTTAGAAACATTATATATGCCACAACCACACTTATGTATTTTGAAATATTTATTCTTCACAGGAGAAAGATTAGAAACAGGAGATATTGATACAAGTTTTGCAAAAGATATAGATGGTGTAGGGAAATTTAGGTGTAAAAAGTTAGAAGAAATTAGGAAGTTAGATTGTGCAAATCAAGCGTATCAAGCTATGAAAAGAATAAATAGAGATATGATAATACAAAATTGTAAAGTGGTTTGGAATTGTCACTATAATGAAGTAGTTGATATTGTGGAAGGAATGATGTTAAACTGTAAAATAGAAACGGATTCAAAAATGGAAAAATATTATGTAGAAAAGCCAAAGTTAATTGATGAAAATTCAAGTTTAGGCAAAGTAATTAAATTGTGTGATGATATTTTAAATGATAATATTCCAAAAGAACTAAAAAATAAATATAAGCAAGAAGATAATATAATTACATTCACAAAAAAAGATATTTATGAGTATTTAGATATTACTAGAACACCTTTCTCGCGAGCAATAAGTGATAAGAGATTTATTGAATATGCAGTTGACAATAAACAAATTTGTTATATAATATCTAAAGAGAAACAAATAAATATAATAGATAATATACAATGTAATAATAGACAGATAAAATTTATTATAAAAAGTTAGCACTTTACTATATATTATATAGTAATATGTAAACTTTTATAAAATAAAAAAGTTATCAAGTAACTATATAATATATAGTAGGTGATAGCTTTTTTTTTAATATATAATAAAAATGTAGGACAGTGGAGTACCTTAAAATGGTAAAATAGACTCATTTTTTGGGACTTTTTTATACTTTCTTATCAAAAAAATTATATATTTGCCTATATATCAATATTTTACTTATACCTCACTTATTTAAAAATGCTCAAAATGACTGAGTTGTAGTACAACGCCCATATATATGGTTATTTTTTATACCTAGATGGCTAAAATAGGGGGGAGTATCTATATACTACCTTCTATACGTTCTTTAGCAATATCAAAAAATTTTTTATCAATTTCACAACCAATAAATTTTCTATTACTTTCTAAAGAAGCGACCCCAGTACTACCACTTCCCATAAAACAATCCAGAACTACATCGCCAACATTACTACTGTTTTCTACAATGACTTTCATTAAGTCTATTGGTTTTTGTGTAGGGTGTAGTTTATCTTTAACATTCGGAATCTGTATAAAGTTAGAAGTTCCCATATTATTTATATCTTTTGCTCCGTCCGTTTTCTAAAAAATAGTATAAACTCTATTTGTCCCATATAATAATGATTCATAACCTTGTTTGTTTTTGACCATACACAGATGTTCTGTAAGTGGAAGCCAACTTCTAATGTTTTATTTATAATATTGTTAAGGTTGCTCCAGTTACTGAACAAATAACAATGTCCTTTATCTTTTAACACTCTATATACTTCGCCAATATATTCTTCGATTTTAATATCATTATGGGTAAATATTTTACCGTTTCTTTATATTTTCAATATTTTCTTCTGTATTCTCATAAGCATTAAATATACCACCTGCATATTTTTTACCGTTGTTTTCTTTTACCAGTTCCAGAGCTACTTATTTTGTATGGAATATCAGAGCAGAACAAGTCAATACTTTCATCTCCTATATTTTTCAATAATTCTCTACAATCGCATTCAAACAACATATAATTATTGTTTTCATAGTTTGGAGTAATATCTCCATTAATAAAAAAGTCCATATTAGACACCATCCTTATATTGATTTTTTTATCTAAAATCAATAAGGTTGCAATATCTAAAATGGGGGCAACTCTTATTAAATAATGGATTATAAAACAATTAATCCACTATACATATTATAACATACATTTGTTTGTTTGTCAAGTTAGATGGAAATTATGAAAGTGAGTCGTAGTGATACTTTTAAGTTATAAAATAGTTCATAAAATTTACAATTAGGGGTTGACAAAAAACGTGATACCTGTTATAATAAGAATATGAAACGTGATACTTGTTCTTAGGTAAATGTTCAAAAAAATTTTTAGAAGGGAGTTGATAGAATGGCAAAATTAACGGAGGTTATGGACTACAGAAAGAACGGTACATTTGTAAAAGGTTATCGTATAGCACTCCGTAAAAAAGGAATAGAACTAACAGGATTTACTAAAGATGATGACCTTAAAATTGAATACAAAAGAAACAAAATCATAATAACAAAAGAAAACTAAAAAAGAATATATAAGTTTTACGAAAACTTGGCGGTAATCAAAAACTTATATATTCACACTAAAATTTTACACAACTAAACTTTACAGAATAATTGGCAAAATCTATATTCATTTTAGCATAGCCTCTATATTTTGTAAAGTAGTTGAAAAAAATTATTTTATGAAATATGGAGGTATTTTTTATATGAAAGAAGAACTAAAACCAATTTATGACAGGAGAAAATCATTCTACAAGAAAGCATTTGTAGTAAGAGAAGGAAACGGAATAATAAAGCTAATAAGCTATACAACAGAAGTGGCAAGGATTGAAAATGGAAAATTACATATTAATGGTACATATTCAGCTACTACTTTACGTCATCTGAAAGAGTTTGCAAGTCAAATGGGGTTCAAGTCTGGTAGTAAAGCAGAGTTAGTAAAAATGTATTGTTAGAAAGTAGGAGATTATACCGAGTCTAAAAAAGTTAAAATTTTAAAAATGAGATTTTAGAATATTTGTTTTAAGGTCTTCGCCAATAACGAAGACCTCCCCCCTAAAAAAGTTTACAATATTCTATATATATAATAGTAAAGTGATAACTTTTTAAAATTAAAAAAATAGAAAAAAGGAAAATTGAAAAAATGGAAAATCAAAAAATAAAAAAATGGTATATAGGAAAATATCCAGATGACGAAGTAGGTCAAGAAATAAATAATAACATTACGTTTTATGATTTATTTAATGATATGGACTGCTACAAGGACGTCTATTGTTCATTAGGTGTATGCGATAGCCTTATACGTGAAAGAGTTTTTACGAAACTTGCACAAATAATGGGTGTAAATTACAACTATGTTTATGAACAATGGTTGAAATGCGAAGGGTAGATGATACCCTTCCAATTATAAAAATGAAAAAGGAGAAATAAAAAAATGATAAAAAATAAGAATCAATTAAAAAAGAAATTAAAAGAAAATAAAGAAAATTTAATATTTGAAACAATTATGAACATACATAAGCCCCAATTAGTAGGAACAAAAAGAAAAGCTAATAAAGTACAGACAAATGCTTTTACATTATTAACAACTAAAGAAAATGGAGAAGTTGTTGACAGTTGGGTATATTATACGAACACGGTTAAGGTTGCAGACAATATAATAAGTTATGTTGATAATATGGGAAAACCATTCATACAAATTAAAATTTTGGAAGTAGCATAAATAAATGAAATAGCAGGATTGATAATAACATTGACAGAAAGTTGTCAGTCCTGTTTAAAAAAATAAAAAAGGAGAAATGAAACAATGGTAAATAAAGAAGATTTAAAAAGAATACAAGAACGTTACGCATACGATATTACAGATTATGAGGTAAAACTAGCAAATGAATACATAGAACTAATGAAAAAAGAAAGAGAAAATGCAACGATTCCAGTTATAGGAGATATTTTACAATACACAGACAAATATGGAATATATTATGAGTTTGCACATATTGACGAAGTTTTAACAGATAACAACGAAGTATATATTTGTGAAGGTGCTTATGTACCATTTATTGGTATTAGTAGAAAGGGAAAAATATGTTGTTGCACTAGTGGAGGAGCTTGGTGCTACTTAGACTATACAAGATTTAAGAAAATCGGAACACACAAAAAAAGATTTTGTGATTGGGGAAATTGTGGAGCTTGTGCAGATGGAGCTTTTGATTTTATAACAGATGTAAATGTTTGGAAATATTCAGAAGTACCAGAAGGAGAGCCTACAACTAAAACACACCATAAGTACAATATTTCAAAAGTAGAAGAGGGATACAATGGTTATAAGTATTTAGTAAGTGAAGAATACTACAATAAAACAGCATTTAGGACAGACGAAGAATACGAAAAATGGAAAAGTACACTAATAATAGATAAAGTAGAAAAAACACATTATGATAATAGTATTTATTTGTGGGTTAGAAAGTAGTATTGAGGGCAGTAAGCCCTCTCTATAATATTATTAAAAATTGGAGGAAATAAAAAATGATTAAAGATATAAATTATAATACAAAAACAATTTATTTTGACAATTCAGTAGATGATGAAGACGTTATAAATGTAATAAAAACACTAAGAGAAATAGGACAAGTAAACGCAAGTTTTGATGTAGTAGGAAGGGAAAAACACCAGCTATTGGGAAAGATATTAATTAGTAAATTAAAAGGGAAAACGAAGGTGGTAGGTTATACAGATTATCAATCCTACAAGGTTATTATAGAGTTAGAAAAGAAATTTAAAGCAGTGTACCAGTTCACAGGAACACAAAATATTAAATATTATAAAGACCAATTTTGTAATTGGTATGGGGTAATAGATAATGGAATAAATTATTGTTGTAACTATAAGAATGGAACACCACCAGATGATAGGTTGGAAATGGAAAGAGAAGTATTTGACGTTGAACTACTGGAGGCAGATGATAAATAATGTTGTTTATTGTACTAAAGATTATTATTGAAATATTGTTTATATTATGGATTTGTAAGAAATGAAAAATTGACGAAATCGTAATACTACTATTTATTATAATAAGATGATATTACGATTTAGTCAAAAATTATAAAATATACAAAAGATTATATAGAAAGAAATTTATAATAAAAAATATGCTACGCATAATGTCAATTATGTTGAGGTAGAAAGATAAAAATTGAAAAAATCAATTGTTAGTTAAACATAATTATTAAGATATAGATAAAAAATGAGTTAAACATAATTTTCAAAAGGAGATTTTAAGAATGGAAGATTTTAAAAATTATTTGTTAGAACAAAACAAGTCAATAAATACGATAGATAATTATATAAGAAACATAGAATCATTTAAAAAGTGGTACAAGGACACAACAAATGAAAATTTAAAAAAATTATATAGACCAAATGTATTAGATTATAAAAGTTATCTAAAAAATATTAAGAAAACCAAAAAAGGACAACCATTAAAAGCAGAATCAATAAATGCGAACTTATCAGCACTAGCAAAATATAATAAATTTTTAGTAGAAACGAAAGTACAAACAGACATTGTAATAAAAGATAATGATTTTATAAAAATACAAAAACAATATATAAACCCTTGTAAAGTAGATAAACAACAAATAGAACAATTTAGACAAAAGATTTTAGAGAATGAAACAAAAAGAGACTTTGCAATAGTTACTATTATAATTTGTATAGGACTACGTATTAGTGAATGCCTAAATATTGGTATGAACGATTTTGATTTATATAGTAGAGAAATTAAGATAAATGGAAAACGGTGGCAAGGTTAGAACTGTTTATATGAACGATAAAGTTGTTGAAGCACTAAAAGAATATCTAAAGGAAAGAAAAAGCGACAGCCCATACTTGTTTATTAGTAGACAATCAAATAAACTTAGTAGAAGTAGAATGAATCAAATATTTAATAAGTATTCAGATATATTAACACCTCACGGCGGACGTCATTATGCCTTTACTAATATGGCTAATAATGGGTTTAGTATAATAGAAATAGCAATGTTGCGGTGGTCATTCATCTACTAAAACAACAGAAATATATATAAACCCTTCACAAAAAGAAATAAAAGAAAAATTAAATTGTATATAAATTGCTATTAGCTAATAGCGATAAGCAAGGAATAGGAGAAATGAATAAAATGGAAAATAAAAATTTAAAAAATAGGAGAACTAAAGTGGGGAGACCACCATACATATTAAATGAAAAGCTATTTTTAGAAACATTAAAAAGAGTAAAAAATAATGAAATCAGTAATGTAGAAGCAATGTCAATATGTAATTGTAGAAAGACATTATATTATAGATTTAAAAAGAAACTGGAGGCTTCATTATGAATATTGAAGAAATAAATAAACTAAAAGGAAAAATAAAAGATTTTAAATGTAAAGACATATTTATTAAAATAGAAAATGCTATACAATATTATACAACCATACAAAATGCTAAAGTTATCGCAAGTGACCAAAAGTTAATTATATCAGACCAAAAAAAGCAAGATTTAATAATTGAACTATTTTATTTAGATAATATTAAAATTGATGGAAATACAATATGTATGGAACTTTCAAATGATTTAGGTATAACTTTAGATTGTTAAAAAATAGAACTAATTACTTAAAATTAAGTAGTTAGTTCTTTACTATTTTAAATTTTTAAGACAGTCTTTTAATACTTCATCAGCAGAAACTTTAAAAATTTTACAAAATCCGAGCGAGTTCATATTCTTTAATTATTCTGTCGCCTTTTTCAATTTTCTTTAGTGAATTTACAGACATATCAATGCCAAGTAATTGCAATTTTTTACAAACTGTTTCCTGCGTCAAATTATTAATTTTTCTATATTCTTTTATCTTATACCCAATTGCATTTAATTTATCATTATACTTAATTGTACTAAACATATAAACATTATCTCCAAAAATCTTAAATTTATTAATTGATTTTATAATATAAGTATGATATATTAGGGTTGAAGACGACACTTAATAAAAATATCAAAAGAAAGGAATTAGAAATAATGAAAAAAGAAAACGCACTCAATATATTAGAAGATATACGAAAATCATTAAATGATAATGAAGGAAAAGAAAAAGCATTGAAAACAATAGAAATGTATAGAAAGAATATTGAGATAACAACTAATGAAAAAATACAAAAATTAATAAAAAAGCAAAATGAATATTATAAAAAGGAAGGGAACAATAGAAAAAAGATAATGAATTTAAACAAAAAAATAGATAAGGAATTACAAAAAATTTTTAATAGTTAGTATTATTCCTTATCTTCTTCTTCATTTACAAAAACTAAAAGTTCATTTATTTCGCAATTTAATGCTTCACATAAACGTTCTAAATAACTATATGAAATAGAATTATGATTTTTAATTGCCTTATTTAAGTTATAGCGAGATATGTTTGTTTTAGTACATAGTGTTTCTTTACTCATCTTTTTTTGCTTTAGTAGTTCCTCTACATTAAGTTTTATCATTATTTACCTCCATATTTTATTATTATTTTACAATATTTAGCATAATACGTGTAGACACGTAGACAAGCCCAGCACGTTGTGGTACAATAATAAGGGAATGACAAAATAACAGAAAGGAACAAAAAAATGGAAAATGCACAAATGCTAGAGCTACTAGAAAGACTAAAAAATTGTTTAGATAGGGATTCAGTAGATATAGCAAGACAACTGATACAGCTAGAGATAAATAACATTACAGGAGAAACACAAAAGATGTGCAGGAATACAAAATATTATTTTTACGATTGGGGGTGTAAGTATTGTAATAATACAAATTGTGCAAGTAATAAGAAAATTATGTAGGTATTAAGTTTTAAAATGTAAAATTATAAAGTTTGGGGGTGGAAAATGTGAAAGAATTTTTTAAAAGTCCAAAGAAAACAGCCATTTTAGGGCTTATTAGTTGTGTAATAATGTTAATTTTTATGTTTAGATATATAAATGTATATTCTATTCTTTATCACTGTTGTAGTTTATACTTTACTGGTTTAACAATATATTTTGTTATAGTTTTAATAAGAATGTATAAGAAAAAAGGAAACATCAAAATAGCAAATTATATACTAATATCAACATTTATAATAAGCATAGTATCAGGTATAGTATTAGGAATAATGGAGGGAGAATCTTTATTTTCATTAAATGGGTTGAGTTTAATTATAATAACAATATATTTAATGGATATTATATTTATAAAAAAAGCAGTAATAAATAATAAAGTCTTTGCAGTAGTAGTAATTGGAGTTGCTATTTATGAAATAATAAAATCCTGTATGTTTATATATGATGTAGGTGGAATTAAATTTGTAAATATATCATATTTGGTTGGAAGATTTGTACAAATAACAATTATTCCATATTTCTATAATTATTATGAATTATTAAAAGGAGGAAAATAAAAATGGCAAGTAAAGAAGAATTAGAGGCAATGGGAATAAAACAAGCAAATAATCAAAACAAATACAGCAATACTAAAAACAGTAATGGAAATAATCAAATAGCAACAGTATTAAAAGCATTTTCTATTATTACTATGATTATATCAGTTGTTACATTTTTAATTCTTATGGAAGATAATTTTTATACTGGTTTAATTATAGTTGTATCAGGTGTTATCGGAGGAATTTTCATATTAGGGTTTGCAGAGATTATACAGAAATTACAGAACATTGAAGATAATACTAGAAAATAAATAGGATTCTAAAAATCAAAAAATAAAAATTACAGTTTTTATGAAACTAAAAAGAAGATTTTAATATAGGGGGTATAAAAAGTGGTAAAACAAAGATGTAGAGAATGTTGTAGAGATATTTCAGACGAAGAATATAACAGAAACAAGGGATATTGTAATAATTGTTATACAGAAAAGATTGGAATTAAAGCATCAAAGACAAGTTATAATGCTGTAGATAACACAAAAACAACAAGTAATGAAAAAATGAATTTTAATATAGATAAAAGAATGATTATATTTTCTATAATTGGTTTCTTAATACTAATCTTTATATGTATTCAAATTAGAAATTATAATGATGATTTAGAACAATGCTATACTGTTGCAAAGAAAGATTTTAATTGGGATAAATTTCAGTTGATTATAGATAAACATCCTATTCTAAAATCAAGTTTTGAAGAAAAGGCATATCAAGAATTATATAAGGCAATGGAGGAAGAAATTGAAAAAATAAAAAATGGCGATTATGGTACAGAAAAAGAAAGTTTTAACTGGTATAATGAGGCTGATAAAAACAATGTGGATAAGGAATATAAAGATAAAATAAAAGAAAAACAACAACTGATAGAGCTTTATAAAATGATAAATACAATAAATCGTAAATACATTAAAAGTGAAAAATATAGAGAGGCTTTTGCTGAATTGAATGATATATATAATGCGTATGGGTTATGCTCTAAAGGACAAAGTATTGCTAAAGATGAACAAAACAAAATAAAAGATAAAGCAGTTGAACAAGTTATTGAAGTGGCACAAGAACGAATGAGTAAAGGAGATTATTCATCAACTAAAGCGATTTTAGAAGATTTTACACATTTAAAAAATAAAACGATAACAGATTTATATAATACTTGTGAACAAAAAGTTGAAGAAGAAAAAAAGCAAGATGAAGAACGTAAGAAACAAGAGGAAAAAGAAAGAATTGAAAAAGAAAAGAAAGATTTTGAAATATATTGTTATTTTAATATGATAGCTTGGAGAGATAAAAGTTTAAATGATGAACAAGCATATTCAAAATGTGCAAGTAAATTTGGAATAACTAAAGAACAAGCAAAAGAAAGCTATCATAGAATTGAGCCTGTAAGTTATTCTTATCAAGATAAATACCCTGATATTTATGAGAAGTATGCAAGTCAATATTATAATTAAGGAGATGTAAAAATATGGAGAAAGAAAAGAAAAAAAGTAATAAGAAAATCTTTATTATTGTTACAGTTGTTAGCATTATAATACTTGCTATTATAGGCGGTATATTTGGTTATAACAGTTATAAAAGGCAAATAGCATTAGAAGAACAAAACAGAAAAGAGCAAGATAAACTAGAGAAAGCAGAAAACTATTTTTATGAATATTTACAAGAAACAATTACAAAAATAGAAAAAGAAAATGAGTCTTCATATAGCTTATGTGTTACAGTATCGGAACAATTAAAGAAGTATGGAGAAGCAAAAACATTTTATTCAGCTTATAATAGTTATTACATAAGAGATTCTTTTAGTAATCTTCAAACAAGAATGAAAACATTAGATGACATAGAACCCACTAGCAAGAAATATAACGCAGAGCATCAAAAAGTTATAGAGTTATATAATGAATATAAAGATATTTATAATATAGGTATAACAATTCCTAATTGCAGTTATGAAGATTATGCTTATACATTAGCTAAAGAAAAAGCAGAATACAATATAAAATTAAAAGAAGTAAGACAACTTATACCTAAAATTGTAAAAGAAGAAAAATATTAAGATTAAAATTTGAGAGGGGTTTCGACCCTTTTTCTTTTTATTTTCTCACAACAATTTTGAGCAATTTTAATTTTTGAGATGATAAATTATATGTCTTACTAAAAACAATCGTTCTATAATTGACGTCGTGTGTCTAACAGCTATATATGAAGTAATAAATTAACATTATATAGAAATATAGAAGTAAAATCAGAATTTTATTATACAAAATTTTAATTTGACAATAAGTTATACAAGTATTTACAGGAATAATTAAGAAACAGAATAAATTTGACAAAAACGTTATGTTAATATATAATATTTTAAGAATTTATTTGATAGGAGGAATATAGTTGAAGAAAACAAAATATTTAGCATTGAATATACAAAAAGAAATAAGTATAAAATATTATAAGGCTGATACAGAAGAGACAGTGAATAAATTATTTTTTAAGGAATATGGAAAATATCCACAAAAAATAATAAATGTTAATGAATGTGCAATAGTTTGTGGAGTAGTTCTTGCATCAGTAGTTGGAGCAGTTGCAATAGAAGAACTAATAAAAAGTGGATTGAAGAAAGAAAATAACAACTTAAAAATAGAAAATACTAATTTAAAGATAGAGAATCATAATATAAATGTAGAAAATAATAATTTAAAAATAGAAAATGAAACTTTGAATAATAAATTTAATAAAGCAATATCTGATGGAACGAAAAAACGTAGTAGTCAATGTGCGAGATATTTGAGAGAAAAAAGAACTGCATAGAATAAAGTATATAGATAAATTAAGAGTAGATTGGTTATATAGTCTACTCTTTTATTTATACTTTCAATAAGTATTTTGGAAAAAGAGCGAAGAGGGATATGAAACTTTATTTTGTCGGTTTGAGCGACATCGTGAGCAAATTTATGAAAGTCAAATGGGATACATAGACCTTTTATGTAGGCAGACCTAACATTGAATCCAGAAGGGGTATAGTTTAGACCTAGGTCTTCTGACCATTGAAGAGCCATATATATAATTTTTCATTAAAAACAATAATTCTAATAAGAGCGAATAGGGTATATAAATGTTTTTATAATTAAGATGACAAGTTATATGTCTCCAAGATTTAAAGTACCTAGAATTTAATCGTAGACAATGAAATTTTTTATAAAAAAGATGATATAGTTCATTTATTGATATATTAACTCCATAAATTGCCAAAAGATTTGAAGGTACAATTTGTTATTTATGTTATTAAAAATTAAATATGATATATTTATGTTTGAAATAAGGGTATAT